>JAICXU010000350.1 GCA_025934595.1 Polyangiaceae bacterium
CAGGGAGCGACCCCGCCGACGGCTGCGCGATCCACTCGCGCGCCAGCTCTCTTCCCGACGCGAGCGCGAGCGCCAGCGGCCCGTCTTGCACGCCGAGGCCGAGCGGAAGCTCGACGACGAGCGAAATCCGCGCGCGCATCGCGGTGGACGCCATCGATTTTGCCGACGTGCGCGCCATGCGTGCTGCGATCGTCGCGAAGGTTTGCGCGTTGCCGGAATTGAGCCGAGAAAGGACCCGCCGGCCGAGCTCGCGTTGCTCCGTGCCCACGGGCAACACCGCCGCGAGCGCATAGAGCGCTGAGCCCGCTGCGGAAGGCTCGAGCCATTCGAGGTCGTCGGCGAGGCCGGCGGCGAGCGCCGTTTGCACCGCTTTCGCGAGCGCGTCCGGATGCAGGCCCTCGAGCGCGTCGGCGCCGTCTTCGTGCGCCAAGGTCACCATCGACTGGCGCCAAGCGGCGAGGCGCTCGGCCGGATCGCTCAGCTTCGGCAAATCGAGCAGGCCGCTGACGTATGCCCACGAACCCTTCATCTTCGGACCTACGACGATATCAAGCGCCGTGCGCTTTGCACGAAGAGCGTTGCCCGATGACGGGAGGTCATTCGTCGACGTCTCGATGACCCGAGGTCACCGGCGATGTGCTAGAGGAGAGCCGCTGTGATTGTGCTCGATAAGCTCACGAAACGATTCGGTCCCAAAATTCTCTTCGAGAACGTGTCGCTCCAGTTCGACCCCGGCAAGCGCTACGGGCTCACCGGCGCGAACGGCGCCGGCAAATCCACGCTCATCAAGATGCTCGGCGGGGAAGAAGACTCGGACGCGGGGTCGGTCAACATTCCCGAAAAGCTCCGGCTCGGGGTCTTGAAGCAGAACCACTTCGAGTACGACAAAGAGCGGATCATCGACGCGGTCATGATGGGCAACAAAGCCCTCTGGGACGCGATGGCGGAGAAAGAAAAGCTCCTCGGCGGCGAGATCACCGACGAGATCGGCATTCGTCTCGGTGAGCTCGAAGGCGTCATCGCGGAAGAGAACGGCTACACGGCCGAGAGCGAAGCCGCCGAGCTCCTCGTCGGTCTCGGCATCCCCGCGCATCGTCACACCGAGCCGATGTCCACCCTGCCCGCCGGCTACAAGCTGCGCGTGCTCATCGCGCAGGTGCTCTTCGGCAAGCCCGACGTCATGCTCCTCGACGAGCCGACGAACCATCTCGATCTCGAGTCGATCCGCTGGCTCGAGGAGTTCCTCATCAACTACCGAGGCACGCTCGTCGTCATCAGCCACGATCGCCATTTCTTGAACGCGATCACGACGCACATCGCCGACATCGACTACCAGACGATCACGTTTTACACGGGAAATTACGGCGATTTCGTCGAACAGAAATACGAGAACCGCCAGAAGGCCGAGGCGCAAAACAAAGCGGCCGAGAAGAAGATCAAGGAGCTCCAAGGCTTCATCGATCGATTCGGATCGCACGCTTCGAAGAGCAAGCAAGCGCAGTCGCGCGTGAAGATGATCGAGAAGCTCGAAGTGAAGGAGCTGAAACGCTCGAGCCTCGTGCGCCCGTTCATTCGCTTCGAGTTCGAAAAGCCCTCGGGCCGCGACGTCCTCCGCATGGAGGGCGTCGACAAATCGTTCGGCAAGAAGAAGCACATCTTCGAGAACCTCGCGCTCAACATCAATCGCGGCGACAAGATCGCCGTCATCGGTGCGAACGGCGTCGGCAAATCGACGCTCCTCAAGTTGATGGTCGGCGCGTTTCCGCGGCTCGACGAGGACACGAAAAAAGAGACGCTCACGCCGGACAAAGGCGAGATTCGCTGGGGCCACGAGACGTCCGTCGGCTACTTCGCGCAAGACCATCACGAGGCGCTCGGCCATCATTCGGCGGGCCGCACCGCGTTCGAGTGGCTCTATCAATTCGACGAGCTCGCCACGCAAGAGAGCATCCGCGGAATCCTGGGAAGGCTGCTTTTCTCGGGCGAAGCGGCGCTGAAGCACATCGAGTCGCTCTCGGGCGGCGAGGCGGCGCGCCTGCTCATGGCGAAGCTGCTTCTCTTGAAGCACAACGTCCTCATCCTCGACGAGCCCACGAACCATCTCGACATCGAGTCGATCGAAGGCCTCATCGACGGCCTCAATCTTTTCCAGGGCACGCTCATTTTCGTGTCGCACGACCGCCACTTCGTCGATTCGCTCTCGAACCGCGTCATTGAGCTCATTCCGGGCGAAGGCGGCACGAGCGACGAGCGCGAGGCGTGCACCGTCGAGGATTTCGGCGGCACGTACGCCGAATACATGGAGCGCGCGGGACGCGATCACCTTCGCGCGTGACTCGCGCAGCCCGTGCGATGAGTTACATTCGGCTGTGTGAATGCGCCGGTTTTACGCACTCGTGATTTTTCGCGCACCACGCTGAAGCCGCGGCATCGCGTCGTCGTGCGCGCGATGGCGGAAGCGCTCTTCACGAACGACGAGCCGCTCACCGCGAAACGTCTCGACGATTTCGTGATCGAGATCGACAGGCTCATCAGCCCCGCGAGCAAGACGCTTCGCTGGGGTTTGATGCGGCTCCTCGAGCTCCTTAACTGCATTCCGATCTTCGTGATCGGAAAGCTCTCGCTCTACGAAAATCTCTCGCTGGAAGATCGCCTGAAGGTCTTGCAGCGCCTCGAGCGATCGCAATTTCCGCCATTTTTACTGAGCTTCGTCGCCTACAAGACGCTGCTCTCGCTGGTGTACTTCGAAGACGAGCAAGAGCTGACGAAGCTCGGCTATCCCGGTCCTGCGCGCGAGCGTTACAAGCGATCGCTGCGTCTCCTCGAGGGCACGCGCGAAAAAGACCACGCGCACGAGGCGACGACATGAGAGCGGAGCCCGTCACGCGCGGCCGCGAGGTCACCGCGCCGTTCAGCGCAAAATGCGACGTCGTCATCATCGGCTCCGGAGCGGGCGGCGCGGTCGTCGCGCGTGAGCTTTCGCTCGCCGGTCACAGCGTGATCGTGCTCGAAGAAGGCGGCTACTACACGCCCGCGGAGTACGGCGCGATGACGCCGTCGAACTCGCTGCGGAGGCTCGCACGCGAAGCCGGATTTGCGGCCGCCGTCGCGGTCGGTGAGACGCCGTTCATCAGCTTGATGAGCGGAAAATGCGTCGGCGGATCGAGCGTGCTCACCGGCGGCGTGTGTTTTCGCATTCCCGATCCGGTCTTGCACGAATGGTCCACCGAGCTCGGCCTCACCGATCTCTCGCCGGAGAAGCTCGATCCGTATTTCTCGGAGGTCGAGCGTGCGATCCAAGTCGAGACGGTCCCCGAGACGATGCGCTCGCGATCGACCGAGCTCTTCGTGGAAGGCGCCGACAAGCTCGGCATCAAGATGAAGAGCCTCCGTCGCAACACCCACGGCTGCAAAGGCGCATCGCGCTGCAACTTCGGCTGTCCGAACGGCGCGAAAATGAGCGTCGACATTTCCTACCTGCCCGACGCGCTCGCGAACGGCACGCACATCCTCGCGGACGCGCTCGTGCAGAAGATCGAAATTCTCGGCGGGCGCGCCACCGGCGTCTTCGGAAAATTTCTCGATCAGGTCACCGGCGAGCCGAAGGTGCCTTTTTACGTGCGCGCCAAAGCCGTCGTCGTCTCGTGCGGCTCGCTCCACACCCCCGTCCTCTTGCGAAAGAGCGGCCTCGACTCGAGGCACATCGGCCGTCATCTCACGCTGCATCCCGCGTTTCGCGTGTGTGGGATCTTCGACGAATACGTCGGCGGATGGGACGGCGCGCTGCAGAGCGTGTACTCCGACGATTTTCAGAGCGAAGGCATCACGCTCGTCAGCGCGTACAGCGCCGCGAGCATTTTGGCGGCGGGATTTCCGGGCTCGGGCAAAGAGCATTACCGCATCGCCGCGGAGCTACCGAGGCTCGGCGTCTTCGGCGGCATGATCCACGACGAAGGCATGGGACAAGTGCGCCGCTGGATTTCACGCGAGCCGCTCATCTCTTATCGGATGCACGAACGCGACGCGCATCGCATGTTCAAGGGGATCCAAATCCTCGGAAAAATGGCGTTCGCCG
Source organism: Polyangiaceae bacterium (assembly GCA_025934595.1). Taxonomy (GTDB): domain Bacteria; phylum Myxococcota_A; class Polyangia; order Polyangiales; family Polyangiaceae; genus JAICXU01. The sequence continues at coordinate 4,076 of JAICXU010000350.1, forward strand.
CGGGCGCCCGCGAGGTCTTGCTCCCACTCTTCGGATCCGAGCCCATCGCGCGCGAGAGCGATCTCGATGCGCTCACCGAGCGCCCTCCTTCCGTGCGTCGTTTCGAATGCATGTCGTTTCATCCTCTCGGGTCCGCGAAGATGAGCATCACGAGCGAGCAAGGGGTCGTGAAGCCGAGCGGCGAAACGTGGGCCGTCGACAACTTGTTCGTCGCCGACGGCAGCGTGCTTCCGACGAGCATCCACGTGAACTCACAGCTCCCGGTCATGGCGATGAGCCTCCGCATCGCGAAGCAAATTGCCGCAGATTTCAGCCGTATTTCGCGCCGAGCCGCATGATAACTTCGGGACAATGACACGATCGCGCATCGCTCTGATCGCGGCTTCCTCTCTTACGGCCTTTGCATTCTTCGTCGCATGCGGAGGTGACGACAACCACGCCGGCGACGACTCGAGCGCGAACGACTCGGGATCCGGATCCGACACCACCGTCGGTGGCGACGGCGCGCCTCCCGGGGACGCAGGTCGCGGCGACAGCGGACCTTCTTGCACCGTCACACCGTGCGTCGTTTCGGTCGGCGTCGGAGGCCTGCACTCGTGCGCGATCGTCGACGATGGGACGATCCGATGTTGGGGCGGAAACCTCTTGGGCGCGCTCGGGTCGGGCGTCGACGCGGGGGGCGGCACGTTCAAGCCGAAATCTGTCGCGACGCCGCTCGCCGTGCCCGGCATCTCGAACGCGATGCTCGTCGCGG
>JAICXU010000009.1 GCA_025934595.1 Polyangiaceae bacterium
AGGTGAGCGCAAAATCCTCGGGCACGAGATCGGCGATGGGATCGGCGATCGCGGCTGCACGCTCGATCACGTTGCGAAGCTCACGGACATTTCCCGGCCAGTCGTAGCGCCGGAGCACGTCGAGCGCAGAGTCGGTCAGCGTGAGCTTCTTCCCCGTCTCGAGCGCGTAATACTCGACGAAATGTTGCGCGAGGGTCGCCACGTCGTTCGGTCGCGCGCGTAGCGGCGGCACTTGGATCGGAACGACGTTCAGGCGGAAAAACAGGTCTTCGCGAAACTCACCGGTCTTCACGAGCTGCTCGAGATTCCGGCGCGTCGCCGCCATCAACCGGATATCGACGCGGATCGTCTCGTTGCTACCGACGCGCTCGATCTCGCGCTCCTGGATCGCGCGAAGAAGCTTTACTTGGACGCTCGGCGAGATGTCGCCGATCTCGTCGAGGAAGAGCGAGCCCGTATGCGCTTGCTCGAAGCGACCGACGCGCGCATTGCGAACGCCCGTGAAGGCGCCGGCTTCGTGACCGAACAGCTCGCTCTCGAGCGCACCTTCCGCGAACGCGGAGCAATTCACGCGTACGAATGGTTTGTCCGCGCGCGGACTCCGGCGATGAAGCTCACGCGCGACGAGCTCCTTGCCCGTTCCGCTCTCTCCGCGAATCATCACCGTGGAGTCGGTTTGCGCAATTTTGTCGAGGATGCGGGAAAGCGGCGCGAGATCGCCGTTCACGCCGACGATCGGACGGGCATGGCCTTCGTCGAGCTGGAGTCGTAGCGCGTCGCGCTCGAGACGCGCGTTCTCGAGGTCGCGTTGTTGCGCGTGCATGTCGAGAGCGCGACGCAAACGAAGCGCGAGATCGCGACCTTCCCAAGGCTTGAGAACGTAATCGTGCACTTGTCCGCGCTGGATCGCGGAGAGCATGAGATCGCGATCCGAAAATGCGGTGAGGAGAACGCGCGATACGGTGGGCCATTTCTTCGCCACCGTCGCCAGGAGCTCAATGCCAGTCATCTGCGGCATGCGCTGGTCGCTCACGACCACGCCGACGTCGCCGCGCCCCAAAATTTCCAGCGCCTCTTTCGCGGACGACGCGATGACCACGGGTAGCTCGGCCTCGAACCATCGGCTGAACAAGCGTAGATTCGGCGCTTCGTCGTCGACGTAGAGGATGGACGCCACTCGGCCACAAGGTGCCAGCGGAGCGCAACGCGCGCAAGTCGGGCGTCAGTTGCGATTGGCGAGACTCACGCAGCCGCGCTCTACGAAATACCAATTCGGCTGCTTCGCGGGCGGCGCCGGATCGCGCACGAGCACCCAGTGACCGTCGCGTGACACGTATCTCCATTTGAGGAGCTTGCCGTCGGGAATCTGTCCCACGATGTTGGCCGGGGTCGCGGGCACACGCCACGGCTCGACATTTCCATAGCCGTTCTTGTTCGTGCAACCGGACCCGGCGTAATGCATGTGGGTGTCGGACCCGTCACCGGCAAGCGCGTTGTGCTCGCCGTTCGTGAAGGTCGCCATGAAATGAGGCGTATCGATTTCCTGCGGCGATCCGCAGCGCGATCCGTCTCGCTTCGATCCGCCCGTCGCAGCTTCGGTCTCGACCCACGCGCACTTGTCGAAGTCTTCGCCGAACAAAAATCCCCAACGGTAGGAAGCGCCGTTCTCGTTGCCGGGGCCCTTCGAAAATTGTGCGTTGCCTTGCACGTCGTCGGTCCATCCCGGATACGCGTTGCCGATCACGTAGGAGTTCGGCGCGTAGGAGATCGTGGTGATGCGGTCGATCTTCTTCACCGAGAGCTCTTCGTCGTCCGTCGTCGCGCTGTCGTCCGTGCCGTCCGCTGCCGAGCATCCGAGCGCGGCCGCGGCGATCCCGAACGTGAGCATCGTGATCGCGAGACGTGAGACGCGCGAAGGGGCGAGCATGTCGAGCTGTCATCGCAACCTGCATGCCCTACGAAGAACGACGACGTCTCGCGCATCTACGCGACAGCTTCGCGACGCTCCGCGAAAATCGCGCTGACTGTCACGAACGGCTTCGATTTGCCTTCGATCCGGGTGGATCGATGACGCCAGGCAGCGTCTTTCCGGCGCTCGCTCGAGCCCGGACGCTGCTCCCTAGCTACGCGCGCTCTTCGTCGCAGGCGAGCTCGCGAGACCGAGCCGCCGGAGGAGCGGCCCCGCCGTCGTTCCTTGCAGCACGATCGAGAGGAGCACCACGCCGAACGTCATCGTGACGACGAGATCGCGCTGCGGAAAATCCGAAGGCAAGGCGAGCGCGAGCACCATCGACAGCGCGCCGCGGAGCCCACCCCAGGTGAGCATCACGCTCCATGTCCATGGAATCCGCTCCGCGGTCTTGCGCAAGAGCGCCGATACGGCAAAGACGACGGCAGCGCGACCCAAGGTGACGGCCAAAAAAGCGATCGTGATCGGCGCGAGCGCGGCGAAAAGAGCGCCGATCCGCACCTCGAGTCCGATCAGCAAAAACACGAGCGAGTTCAGCGCGAACGCGACGTACTCCCAGAAAGACTCGAGCGCGACGGGCGTCGCGGCCGTCATCGCGCGCGGCGCGCCGTAGCTTCCGCAGACCATTCCCGCCGTGACGGTGGAGATCACGCCAGAGAAATGGAATCGCTCGGCGAGCACGAACGAGCCGTACGCCGTCACGGTCGTCAGCGTGATCTCGATCATCGGATCGTCGATTCGTTTCAAGACAAGGCTCGTCACGAATGCGACCGCGCCGCCCGTCAAGCAACCGAAGCCGACGACCTTGAGGAACTCGAACGCGCCGGCGGCGATGCCGAAGCCGCCGCCCGTGGTCACGGCCGAATAGACGATCGTGAAGAGCACGATGGACGTGCCGTCGTTGACGAGGCTCTCGCCTTCGGTCAAGACGCCGAGCCGCTTCGGTGCGCCGAGCGTCTTGAAGAGGGCGACGACGGCGATCGGATCGGTCGCGGCGATCAGCGCGGAGAAGACGAGCGCGTGCGGCCATCCGAAGCCCGACGCGACGCCGGTCGCATGCGAGCTGAAGACGAGAAGAGATGCCGTGACGCCGATCGCAGCGACCACGCCGGGCACGGCGAGGGCGACGATCGCGCGGGCGCTCTCTTTGAAGTCGGCGAAGTGAAGGTGATAGGAGGCTTCGAAGAGAAGACCCGGCAGGAAGACCGCGTAGAGAAGCTCTTTCGTGAGATGAAAGCCGTGGTCGACATGGGCAGCGCCGAGCCCGAGCCCTGCGAGGACGAGACCGACGGTGTACGGAATCCGCAAGCGGCGCGCGATGAGCGCGACGACGCTCGCTGCGGCGAACAGGAGGACGAGCGTCGACTCGAAATGCATATGCGCGACAGCTTATCGCAAGGGTCGACCGGCTAGCCTTCGCCGCGAGCGAGCCACTTTGCGAGCGTCTTGTCGTCGATGCCGAGCGCCTCCGCGGTGACGAGCTTGCGACCTGCGAGCTGCTCGAATGCCCACGCCGCGTAGCGTCGCTGCATCTCTCGCATGGGGAGGACGGGGCCATGAAATGCGAAATCGTCGGTCGACGATTTGCCGAGATGCGGAGGCAAGTCGGCAAGCGTCGCTTCTTCGGCGCGACCGAGCACCACGAGTCGCTCGATGACGTGCTCGAGCTCACGCACGTTGCCCGGCCATTCGTGAGCCGCGAACGATCGATAGACGTCCGGCGAAAGCTTGCGCACGGGCGAAGCGGGATGCTTTGCGAGCGACTCTCGCAAGAAATGTTCGACGAGCTCCGGAAGATCGTCACCTCGAAGGCGGAGCGGTGGAAGCTCGATCGTGACGACCTCGAGCCGATAAAGAAGGTCTTGTCGAAATTCTCCCGATTGCACACGGGCTCGCAAATCGCGATGCGTGGCCGCGAGGATCCGCACGTCGATCGGTCGCTCGCGCGTCTCTCCGAGCGCGCGCACCGCTCCCTTTTCCACGACATGAAGGAGCTTCGCTTGTAGCGACGGCGAGAGCTCACCAATCTCGTCGAGCAAGAGAGTGCCGCCGTGGGCGTCGGCGAAGAGACCGGCGCGAGCCTTTGCCGCGCCCGTGAAAGCGCCCTTTGCGTGTCCGAAGAGCTCGCTCTCCAAGAGATTCTCGGGAAGCGCAGCGCAGTTCACGGCGACGAACGGTCCGCCTGCTCGCGATCCGTGCGCGTGGATGGCGCGCGCGACGACGCCTTTGCCGGTGCCCGTTTCGCCGAGCAGGAGCACGGGCACCGCCGCGTCCGCCACGCGCTCGACGATCGCGCCGACGTCGCGGATCGCCTGACTGCGCCCGATCAAATTGCGGATCGCGAACTGATCGCGGAACGCGCGCTTCAGCGAGATCGTCTCGCGACGCAAGCTGGCCTCTTGCAACGCGCGCGCGAGAAAGAGATCGAGCTCGTCGAGCTTGAAGGGCTTCGTGAGGTAGTGATACGCGCCCCGGCGGATGGATTCGATCGCGGTGTCGATGGCGCTGTACGCCGTCATCACGATCACGGGAAGCGACGGATGAAAGCGTCGCGCGACCGCCAAGAGCTCGAGACCGTCCATCTCCGGCATACGAAGGTCGGTGATGAGAGCATCCACCGAATCTTCTTCGAGCATCTGCGCGGCGCGTCGTGCGGATTTCTCCGCCACCGCTTCGTATCCGCGTGCCGCGAGATCGTCGGCGATCATCTCCGCCATCGATTGCTCGTCATCGACGATGAGCACGCGTGCTTTGGCCGACTCTGCTTTCGGTGGATTCATGCGGGCCTCGGAACGGCGGGAATTTCGATGGACGCGCGCGTTCCAGCGCGCCCGCTCGCCGACGTCTTTCTCGGCGCAATCGTCAACGTCCCGCGCGTGTGGCGAACGATTTCGTTCGCGATCGAGAGACCGAGCCCGGTGCCCTCGCCCGCGGGCTTCGTCGTGAAGAACGGCTCGAGCACGCGCGCGATCGACTCCGGCTCGATCCCTTTGCCGTCGTCCTCCACCACGAACGCCACGCGATCGGCGCTTGCTTCCACGCGAAGGTCGACATGGCCGCTGCCAGGCTCGCAGGCATCGCGTGCGTTGAGCAGAATGTTCGCGAGCGCTTGCTCGAGCAAGCGAGGCTCGCAGGCAATACGCGGAAGATCGTCCGCGACCTCCGTGTCGAGCGTGACGCCCGCGGAGACGAAGCGATGCGCGACGAGCTCCGCTGCCTTCATCGCCACCGTCGCCGGCTCGACACGCTCGAGAAGAGGAGAATCGCCGCGTGCGAGCGAGAGAAGCCCGCGGATCACGCGCCCGATGCGCTCGCATTGTTCGATGACGACTTGCACGTTGCGCTTCGATCGTTCGTCCTCGAGTCGAGTCAAGAGCTGCTCGGAGCGACCCGCGATGACGCCGAGCGGCGTCGATATTTCGTGGGCCACGCCGATCGCGAGAGCGCCCATCGTCGCGAGCTTGTCGGCGCGCACGAGTCGCTCGTCGAGCCCTCGTTGCACGTCCGCGATCGCGAGCTCACGAGCGAGCTCCAGCTCTTTTCGTTGATTGCGCAATGCCACGCCGCCGAATGCGAGCACGAGACCGGCGGCGACGAGCACGCTCAACACCAGTCGGCCTTGTGCGCGCCGTTCGCGATCTCGCTCGCGTTCCGCCGAAGTCACGATTGCAATTCGCCACGTTCGTCCTCCGACGTTCGCCGTCGCCAGACCCGCCACTGCCGTGCGCTCGTGGAGGCCGAGGCTGGCGGCTTCGGGTCGCGACACCGTGGTCCATGCTTCCGCATTGGGTGGAGTGAGATCGATCGGGCGCGCGAGCGGCCCCTTCGGCGAAATCCAATTGCCCGATCCCTCGAGCGAGAGGAGCGGAATGCTCGACGTCGATCGCATCACTCCCGGAATCGCCTCGAAGAGATCCGATGCATCGAGCTCTCGTGCGTCGCTCCGCAGGCTTGCTCGCGCCGCCAGCGCGTCGGCGGCGCTCCTTGCAAGCGCCGCTTGCTCGCGTCCGAAATCGGAGAGCGCCGCTTTCGACTCGCGTTGCGCGTCCCAGCTTGCGATCGCAGCCACGAGCGCCACCGCGATGATCATCCACGCGTGCAGCGATATGCGTGGCGGCGATGGCTTCGGCGAGATCGGCCCGGTCATCGCCCGTCCCCCGAGCGCGATGTGTACGCGAGCAGCCATCGCGGACGCGTCAAGCAAACGTTGCGCCCGTTCTGCATGTGCATTTTCAAACGTTCTAGCTCCTCGACGCCGGCAAGAGTCGGAAAATTTCCGGATCGAAGCCGGAGGAAATCCGACCCACGCGCTCTCATGCTATGGGGCCACGTGCTCGAAACCGCCTTCATTCGGCTAGGAATCTTCGCCGCTTGCGCGAAAACGGCGTGGCACGCGCGCTGCTTGAGCGCCCGTCGCATGCGTGACGCCTTGTTGCTCATCGCTCTCGCGAGCGTCGGCGCGTCGGCTCCGCGTGTGGCGCTCGCCGACGAGCCCGCTCCGACTCCAGAGTCTTCGAGCTCGGCGGCGACGCGCACGATGACGCTTGCGGACGCGCTCGCGTACGCGCGCGCGCATCAACCTGCCATTCGCTCCGCGCTCGCGCAGGTCGAAGCGGAGCGTGCGCAGGCCGACGTTCCGCGTGGTCAGTGGCTGCCGACGTTCGGCGTGACGGCGGAGCTCCTCGGGGCGACCGCAAACAACACGACCGCGAGCTACATCACACCGTGGTTCATGGACGTACCGCGCATCGGAGGCACGCGCGCGAGAGACGCGGCGAGCGCGAGCTTCGCTCCTTATGCATCGACCTTCGCCGGCGTCGGGCTCACGCAGGAGCTCTTCGATTTCGGTCGCATCGCCGCGCAGTCTGCCGCGGCCGACGCGCTCGTCGATGTCAGTAAGAGCGACGCGGAGGTCGTTCGTCTCGACATCGATTTCGGCGTGGAGGAAGCGTTCTTCGCGGAGCGCGCGGCCAAGGCGGTTGCGATCGCGTCGGATGACGCCTACGAACGCGCGCGTGTGCATCGCGATCTCGCGCAAGCCGGCGTTTCGTCGGGACTGCGCTCGCCGATCGAGCTCACGCGCGCAGAGGCCGACTTGCAAAGATTCGACATCGAGCGCATTCGCGCGAAGGGCGGCGTGCAAGTCGCGCAGACGGTGCTCGCCGCGGCGATCGGCGCTCCGGATCAGCGTGTCGACACCGCTTCGGCGCCGTCGCCTGCCGAGCTGCCGTCGCTGGACGCCGCGATCTCGCGCGCCGTCGCGCACGATCCGAATCTGATTGCCGTCATGGCGCGGCTCAAGGCTCGCGAGCTCGCGACGCGCGCAGTTCGCGCCGAGCTCCGCCCCGATCTTTCGCTCACCGGAACGCTGTCAGGGCGCGCTGGCGGCGCTCCGCCGACGAGCGGCGACTCGGCCGACTACAGCGGCTTGCTTCCGAGCGTACCGAATTGGGACGCGGGTCTCGTCTTCAACTGGCCTCTCTTCGACGGCACGATCGACGCGCGCATTTCGGCGGCGCGCGCGCAAGAAGCCGTGGCTCGTGACGAGATCGACGTGACACGGCAGGCGCTCGTGGCGCGCGTGGAGCAAGCCTACGTCGCCGTCGACGTCGCGAGAGACACGTTGCCAGGCTTGCAGCACGCCGTCGCAGCCGCCGTCGCGAACTATGCGCAGGCCGACGCGCGCTTCAAGGCGGGCCTCGGCACGAGCGTCGAGCTCGCGGATGCCGAAGCGTTGCGCACGGACGCGGAAATTCAGCTCGCCATGGGCGTGTTCGAGCTCGCGCGAGCGCGCGCGGCTTTCGGTCGAATCATCGCGGAAGGAATCTGAGCTTGGAATCCAATACGTCGCCGGCGCGGCTCCGCGCGATTCGAATCGGCATTGTCGTGGGGTGCGTCTTCTTGCTGGCGCTCGTGATCGCGATGCGGGTCTTCGCCGAGTCGCGCACGAACAAAGTCGCGCTCACGTCCGCACCGAAGCCGGTGACGGTCGTGAAGGCCAAGGAGGCGAAGTACCAGGCGATGCGATCGTACGTCGGCACGTTCGCGCCGTGGGTCGAAGCGAAGGTGGGTCCCCAGCTCGTGTCCGCGTACGTCGACACCGTCCTCGTTCGGCCCGGCGCGGTGGTGAAACGCGGAGACGTTCTCGCCACGCTCGACTGCAAAAGCTCGGGCGCAGCGGCGCAGGCCATATCCATGGAGGCGCGCGCGATCGACGCGAAGCAGCGCGCGCTTGCCGACGAAGCGGCCCGAACCCAAGGGCTTCTCGACGGCGGCTTCGTCTCGCCCAATGAAGCCGAGCAGAAGGTCGCACAGAGCGACGAGCAACGCGCGCAGCTCTTGGCCACTCAAGCGAAGCTCCTCGGCACCTCGCTCGAGGTCGCCGACTGCATCTTGCGCGCGCCATTCGACGGCGAGATCGGCGCGCGCTGGCTCGATCCAGGCGCGTTCGCTCATCCCGGCGAAGCGATCGTATCGGTCGTCGATCGATCGACGGTGCGATTCATCGCCGACGTCCCGGAGAGCGACTTCGCTGTCGTGAACCCGGGTCGCGAAGGCACCATCAACGTGTTTGCCACTGGCGCGGACGTTAGCGCGCGTGTCGCGCGACGTGCGCCGTCCGCCGATCCGTCGACGCGCACCGTGCACGCCGAGGTCGACATCGCCGATGCAAATCGAGCGATCCCGGTGAATACGACCGGTGAGCTGCGGCTCGCCGTCGGCGATCCCGTCCCTGCGATCGAGCTGCCGCTGGCGGCAACGACCATTCGCGGAAAAAAGGTGAGCGTGTTCGTCGTGGAAGGCGACACGGCGCGATCGAAATCTTTCGCATACATCGGCGAATCCGGCGGCAGCGCGTTCGTCGATCCATCGCTCGGCGTGGGAACGCCGGTCGTCGTCGAAGGTCGTGCGCTGTTGTCGAGCGGCGATCGCGTCGCAGCCAAAGAGCAGGCCCCGGCCGTCGAATCGGCGGAGGCGAAAAAACCGTGACCGGACTGTCGCTCAAAAATCCGATCGCGATCCTCATGGTGTGCCTCGCGCTCGTCGTGTTTTCGATCGTGGTCACGCCGCGCATGGCGGTCGATACCTTTCCAGATCTCACACCTCCCGTCTTGGTCGTAGGCACTCTGGCGCCCGGTCTCGGCGCGAAAGACGTCGAGAAGACCCTCACGTGGCGCATCGAGAAATACGTCAGCGCCACGCCTGGCGTCGATCACGTGCAGAGCGTGTCGCGCAACAATTTGAGCATCGTCTACGTATGGATGAAGTGGGGCACCGACCTCAACGCGGCGCAGACTCTCGTGCAACAGCAGACGGCGTTTGCGATGGCGGCGGTTCCGAAGTCGCTCGGCGTCTTGCCGCCGTTCGTCTTGCAATACGATCCGTCGAACGCGCCCGTCGTCCAAGTCATCGTCAAAGGAGGCGGCCTGTCGGGACCGCAGCTCTACGACTACGCTCAAAATTTCATCGAGCCGGAGCTCGAGGGAATCCAAGGCGTCGCGAGCGCGTCGATCAACGGCGGCCGACAGCGCCAGATCAACATCATCGTCGATCCCTCGAAGGCGCAAGCTCGTGGCGTGACCTCGGAAGACGTGGCCGAGGCGGTGCATCGCGCCAATGCGCTTTTGCCCTCGGGCGAGCTCATCTCGCACAAGTTCGACGCGAACGTCTACACGAATGCCGTTCCGAAGCAGGTCGACGAAATCGGAGATGCTCCCGTCAAAGTGGTCGCCGGCAAGCCGGTGCTCGTGCGCGATGTCGCGGTCGTCGAAGACGGTGGATCGCCGCCGACGCAAGCCGTGTCGGTCGATGGCCAGAACGCGGTCTATCTGAACGTGCTCCGCATTCCGGGCGGCAACACGCTCGCCATCGTCGATTCGGTCAAGGCGAAGATCGCGCATCTCAAGTTGCCTCCCGGCGTGCAGGTCGTTCCCGTGTTCGACGCGTCGACCTTCGTGCGGAATGCGTATACCGGCCTCAAGCGTGAGGTCGTCCAAGCTCTCGTCCTCATCAGCATCGTCATCTTGCTCTTCTTGCAGAGCATCCGCGGCACGGTCATCGTGTCGGTCGCGATCCCGCTTTCGTTCGCCATTACTCTCATCGTCCTCGCCGTCACGGGCAACACCCTCAACTCATTCACACTTGGAGGGTTGACGCTCGCGATGGGGCGGCTCGTCGACGACGCGGTCGTCGTCCTCGAGTCCATCCATCGCCATCAACGTATGGGGATGAGCACCTATGAGGCAGCCCTCAAAGGAACGAATGCCGTCGCGCTTCCCGTTCTCGCGTCGACGCTCACGACGATGGCCGTCCTCCTGCCCGTGCTGATGCTCGCCGGTCTCGCAAAAAGGCTCTTTTCCCCGCTCGCGCTCACCGTCGCGGTCGCCATGACGGCGTCGTATTTCGTCAGCATGTGCGTGACCCCCGTCGCGTGTCGCTACTTCCTCGGGCACGCCGAGCACACGGGCGTCTGGAAGAGAATCGAGTCGGCGATCGACCGGCTCGCGGAAGGATATTCGCGCGCGCTTCGTGTGGCGCTTCCCGCGCGTTGGGCGATCCTCGGTGCGTCGATCGCTCTCGTCGTCGGAAGCGGTTGGGCAGCGGCGCGCCTTCCGGCGACGTTTTTTCCCGAGATCGACGAATCGATGGAGCGCGTCTATGTGAGGCTCGCGCCGGGCACCTCGCTCGAGCAAGCCACGCGACAGATCAATGCGATGGGGAAGACGGTGGCCGACAAGCTTCCGCCGGGAAATGTCGAGCTCGTTCTCACGAACGTGGGATCGCCGCAAAATGCACGAAGCGCGATGACGAGCCCCAACTGGGGTCCCCATATGGGATTCATCCGCCTGCAGCTGAAGGATCCCGAGCATCGGAAGCTGTCGCAGCAAGAGCTCGCGGACATGACGCGAAAGATCTTGAACGACAATTATCCCGGAACGGATTTTCTGCAGTGGCCGGGAGGTCTCGTCGCGAGCGTGTTCGCGAACGGATACTTCGCGCCGATCGTGATCGAGGTACGCGGTGACAACCTCGCCGAGCTCTCCGAGCAGGCCAATGCCGTCGCCGACGTCTCTCGAAGCGTGGCCGGCGTGCGTGACGTCGAGAGCATGCTCGAGATGGATTACCCGGAAATTCGCGTCGATACCGATCGCACGAAGGCCGGCATGGTAGGTGTGTCGGCACGAGCCGCCGCGCAAACGACGCTCGACGCGACGCTCGGCAACATCAACACGCCGAGCGTGTGGATCGATCCGAACAACGGCCAATCCTACTATGTGGTCACGAACTACGACCGCGGACGCATCAGCGATGCGACCTCGCTCGCGCAGCTCCCCGTTCGCATCGAAGGCGGGCGACAGGTCGAGCTCGGGACGTACGCAGACGTCCATCGTTCCGTCGGACCCATCGCGATCGAACGAAATCAGCTCGAGCGCGCCGCGCACGTCGAGATGCAAGTGGAAGGGCGAGACATCGGTACCGTGGCCGCAGATCTCGAACGCGCGTTGAAGAAGGATCCCCGCACGAGCGGACTCAAGACGTCGTTCGTGGGCCAAGTGGATCTCATGCGCACGACCTTCTCGGGTCTCGGCCTCGCGCTCGGCCTCGCCGTCATGGTGGTCTTCATGATCATGGCCTCACAGTTCAAATCGTTGCGATTGCCGCTCATCATGCTTTTCACGATTCCGGTATCGCTCTTCGGAATCGTGACGGCCCTCATGATGGCAGGGCAGGGGTTTTCCATTACCGCGCTCATGGGTGTTCTCATGGTCGTAGGTATTGCGGTCTCGAACGGCATCTTGCTCGTCGACGACGCCAACGTCCGCTACGCAGCCGGTGCAGACAAAACGGATGCGATCGTGGCCGCGGCTCGCTCGCGCTTCGTGCCCATCATGATGACGAGCCTCGCGACCGTGATTGGTCTCATCCCGACGGCGATGGCGCTCGAATCCGGCTCCGAGGCGAATCAGCCGCTGGCGCTCGCCGTCGTAGGTGGTCTCACGTCGTCTACGCTCCTCTCCCTGTTCCTCGTGCCCGTCATGTTCGTGATGTTGGCGCGACCGACATCCCTTCCCGAGTCGGAGATGGCAATTCTCAAGGAGCTTCCCACATGAATCGCGAGGTCTAACAAGCGCGATACATGGTCGGAAGTTCTCCGAGCGTGACTCGGAGGATTTCCGACTCCTTCTCGGCGCGCGCGACGAATGTCCGCCAAATCGCGCCTGCGAAGCCGCCGCGAGCTACGGCGCGCACATTGCTTCGATCGTCACCATGAGCTCGATCGAATCGAAACGAAGGCGAGCACGCCGCGCGCGAGGGGTCGAGTCCGTTCGCTTCGTCGCGCTCGTCTGCGCCATGGCGGGTTGTGCCGGCGAATCCGCGAAGATCGTCTCCGCTTCCGACGTCGCGAGCTGCAAGCCGCTCGGCGAGGTGACGGCGGATGTCGCTCCCCAGGCTGGGCCGGACGATCGCGCGGCCGCATTGCAAAGCGCGGCCACGGAAAAAGGAGCTACGGACGTCGTCTCCGAAGGGGACGCGACATCGAACCGCGTGCAAGGGCAAGCCTACGACTGCGGGTACGATCGCAACGGGAAGGCACCCTCGAGGTCGGAGCAGCGTTCGGGGTTCTGACAACGACGGGTGATCGAAGACGGCGCTATGCTGCTCACGAAACGTTAGGAGTGTTCTGATGAAAAAGGGTCAATCTGTTTTCGCCCTCATGGCCTTTTTCGCGATGGGTGTTCTCGCGTGCGGATCCTCTGGAAATTCCGTGGGATCGCCGCTCGCCTCGGGCGCGTCCGCGACCTGTCGCCAAGCCTGCATCGATCACGCGACGCCGGACTGCACGACGAGATGCGAGAGCTCTTGCTACGGCGTTTGCGACGGAAACATGTCCGCGAACAATTTCCCGTACGTCGATCGCATCTCGTGCAACGGCAACGATGTCACCTTTTATGAAGGCGGCTCGCAGGTGACGTGCACACCGTGACGGGTCGAATGCCGCTCTGCGTTACTACCTAAGGCGTATCGACAGGCAGAGCGCACCGTTCGTATGCTCCTCATCGTCCATGGGAGCCGTCGTTCATTCGCGCGCGCGCACGTCCAGTCGATCCGAGCCCGCGCTTCCACGGGTTCTTCGGCATATCGAAATCGGCGCGTGGGTCCTCACGATCGCCGGCGCGGTCGCGGGAATGATTTCGGTCTACACGCATTTCGGTGCGCAAGCCGGAGAGCCGGCGAATGTTCTCTCGCTCGCGGTCGCACTTGCCGTGATTCCGTACGTGCTCGCGCGCGCGATCGCTTCGCTTCGCCGATCCCTACACTGATCCGATCGGCATGCGGATCTAGAGGTCTAAGTCTCGGTGTTCCAACCGCCGACGTCGGCGACGAGCTTGTCGGCTTGGGGTGGTCCCCATGTGCCGGGCTCGTATTCGAACATCGGCGAGGGGCCGTGGATGACGGGATCGACGATCGCCCACGCTGCTTCGACGACGTCTTGTCGCGCGAAGAGCGTGGCGTCGCCCATCATCGCATCGCCGAGGAGGCGCTCGTAATCGCCCATGCGCGACGGATCCGATTTCGAGTCCTTCTGCTCGACGACCGAGAGCTCGACGGGCTGACCCGCCATGCCTTCACCGGGGCGCTTCGCGCGCGCGCCGATCGTGATCGCGACGGTGGGGGCGAGACGAAAGCGAACGATGTTGCCCATCGACGGCGTGGGCTCGCTGAAGACGACCTGCGGCGGATTTTTGAGCTCGACGACGACCTCGGTGAGCGTCTTTTTCATGCTCTTTCCCGCGCGCACGTAGAACGGGACGCCCTCCCATCGCCATGAATCGACGAAGAGTCGCAGGGCGGCGTAGGTCGCCATGTACGAATCTTTCGAGACGCCGGGCTCGTCGCGGTATCCGCGAAATTGTCCGCGCACCATGTTGTCGTTCGAGAGAGGGCGCACGTTGCGGAGCACCTTCGCCTGCTCGTCGCGGATCGCCTCACCGTACGTCGAGGACGGCGCTTCCATCGCGAGGTAGCTCACGATCTGCAGCAAGTGATTTTGGATGACGTCGCGGATGACGCCGGTCTCCTCGTAGAATTTGCCGCGACCTTTCACGCCGAAGCTTTCCGCCATCAAGATCTGCACGTTCTCGACGTAGTGACGATTCCAAATCGGCTCGAGGAACGCGTTCGCGAAACGGAAATACAAAATATTTTGCACCGGCTCTTTGCCGAGGAAGTGATCGATGCGAAAGATGGAATCCTCGGGAAAAACCGAGTGAATCACGTCGTTCAATTGGCGGGCCGACGTGAGGTCGCGGCCGAACGGCTTCTCGACGATGACGCGAGCGTTCTTCGACGCGCCGCATTTCGAGAGCTGCTCGACGACGGTCGCGAACATGCTCGGCGGGATCGCCAGATAATGCGCGGGGCATTGCGCGTTTTTCAGCTCCGCTTTCATCGCCGCGAACGTGGCGGGATCACCGTAATCGCCGTCGACGTAGCGAAGGTTTTCGCAAAGCTTCGGAAATGCTTCGGGGTCGAGCCCGCCGTACTCGGTGACGCTCGCTTTCGCGCGCTCGATCAATTGGTCGCGATTCCAGCCGGATTTCGCGACGCCGACGACGGGCATATCGAGCCGGCCGCGCTTCGTGAGCGCTTGGAGCGCGGGAAAAATCTTTTTGTACGCGAGGTCTCCGGTCGCGCCGAAGAACACGAATGCATCGCTCTTTCGCTTTTCGCTCATCGTGAGACGAACGTATCAAATTACGCTGCCGCGATCGGTTATTTGACCCTCGTGCCGTCGCGCAAGGCCGACGCGCCGCCAGCGCGGGCGATGTGAACCGCGAATTTTTTCTCGTCGTCGTAGAACGAGATTTCGCGGGAAAAATCAGCGGATTTGAGCAGCGCGTCGACGCGAGCCTCCGTGTACTTCACGCTCGACTCGGTGTGGATGCTCTCGCCTCTGCGGAATCGCACCTGTATCCCGAGCGCGTCGATCGAAACGATCTGCGAAACGGTGCTGACGAGATGCATCTCGATGCACGATGCGGCTTCGTTCCAGATCGCGCGGTGCTCGAAGCGCGACAGATCGAAGTGAGCGCCGAGCTCGCGGTTGATCCGCACGAGCATGTTCTTGTTGAAGGCGGCGGTTATTCCCGCCGCATCGTCGTACGCGCGCACGAGCACGCTCGGATCTTTTTTGAGATCGGTGCCGAGAAGAAAGGCAGCGCCCGGCAAGAGCGCCTGACGGATGTCCGAGACGAGAGCGCGCGCGTCGGCGTCGACGTAGTTGCCGATCGAGCTGCCGATGAACATCACGAATTGCCGATGCGGCAAGCCCGCGATCGCTCGGAGCGCGCCTTCGTGCTTGGCCGCCACCGGTGTGACGACGATGCTCGGCTCTTCGCGATGCAATCGCTCGACGGCGATGTCGAGGGCCGACGCGGACGTGTCGGTGGCCATGAACGAAACGGTGCCGAACATTTCGACGGCGCGATGCAGCAGACTTTGCGTCTTGTCTGCCGTTCCCGCGCCGAGCTCCGCGAACGAGATCGCGGTGCCGGTGTCGTTCGCTTGCGCCTGGACGATGATGTCCTCGCCGTATTTTTCGAAGATGCGGCGCTCGGCGCGGCCCAAATAATATTCCGGCAGCTTCGTGATCTCGACGAAGAGGCGTGACCCTTCTTCGTCGTAAAAAAGCCACGGCGGCAGCGATTTTTTTTCGGCCGTCAAACCCACACGCACGACGACCGCAAGGTCGTGCGACTCGCGTGAGTCGGTCGCGTCCGTCGTGATCTTCTTCGCTGCGCGAAGGTTCGCGCTCTCGGACGCCGCTCGTTCGCTCATGATTTCTTCTTTCAAGCGCGCCGGCCTGACGCGCGTCCCGAGTGGATATCTTTGCGACACGAACGTGCGACACGAGCTCCGGTGAGCTGGAAACGCGTCTGCGGCGGCCAAAAATTTCGATAGGTCGGACGAATATGTCCACGCGGAGTGAAATGGGAACCTCCCCGCAGCACGTATTGACCGACCATGAACTTACCGTTGTATTCGCCGACGGCGCCGGGCCCGGGAGAAAACCCCGGGTAGGGTGAGTAGCTCGAGCTCGTCCACTCCCACGCGATGCCGGTCGACCCGAGCGCATGGCCTCGCGTCTTCGCGATCTCCCATTCCGCTTCGGTGGGAAGGCGGCCGCCGAGCCATCGCGCGACGGCGTCGGCTTCGTAAAAAGAGAGATGGGTGGCGACGTCGTCGTCGGACACCTCGCGAAGCCCGCCGAGATCGAACGCGAGATATTTCCCGCCATCGATCCGCGCGTAGAGCGGCGCATTCCAGTCTTCGCTTCGGGCCAGGCTCCAACCGTCGGAGAGCCACAAGCTCGCCGTGCGATATCCGCCGTCCGCAATGAACGCTTTCATGTCGCCGACGGTGACGGGACGATCGGCGATCGCGAACTCATCGACGAAGGTTTTGTGACGCGGCAGCTCGTTGTCGAAACA
>JAICXU010000400.1 GCA_025934595.1 Polyangiaceae bacterium
TCGCGCAAGAGATGCAGCGTCGCGGCATCGACAAGCCGCTGCTCATCGGCGGGGCGACCACGAGCCGGCAGCACACGGCGGTGAAGATCGCGCCTGCGTTCGAGAAGAGCGTCGTGCACGTCCTCGACGCGTCGCGTGCCGTGAACGTCGTCAGCGACCTGCTCGACGACAAGCGCAAGCTGGATCTCGACGCGAAGAATCGAAAAGATCAAGAGGAGCTGCGAAAGCTCTTCGCGAAGAAAAAATCGAAGCCGCTCGTCTCGTACGAAGAGGCGAACGCAAAGCGAGCTCCGATCGAGTGGGCCCATGCGAGCCCGGAAACTCCGGAATTTCTCGGTCGCCGTGCGATCGAGGTCGCATTGAAAGATCTCGTTCCGTACATCGATTGGACGTTCTTCTTCACTGCGTGGGAGCTCGTCGGAAAGTTTCCGCAGATCCTCGACGACCCGAAGCAAGGGAAAGCGGCGCGTGATCTCTACGATCACGCGCAATCGGTGCTCGCGAAGATCATTGCGGACAAATCTCTCACGGCGAAAGGCGTCTACGGATTTTGGCCGGCGCACGCAGACGGCAACGACCTCGTTCTGTTCGACCCGAAGTCGTCGGCCGAGCTAACGCGGTTTCCGATGCTGCGCCAGCAAACGAAGAAGGAAGACGGCGAGCCGTACCGATCGCTCGCTGATTTCGTCGCGCCGAAAGAAGTGGGAGTCGTCGACTACGTGGGAGCCTTCGCCGTCACGGCGGGCATCGGCGCCGACGATCTCGCGAAAGCCTATGAGAAGAAGCTCGACGACTTTTCCGCGATCATCGTGAAGGCGCTCGCCGATCGTCTCGCGGAAGCGTTCGCGGAATATCTGCACGAAAAAGCACGCCGCGCTTGGTATGCGAAAGACGAGAAGCTCTCGAATGAAGACCGCGTGGCGGAAAAATATCGAGGCATTCGCCCAGCGTTCGGATATCCCGCGTGCCCCGATCACTCGGAAAAGAAGCCGCTTTTCGATTTGCTCGCGGCGCGCGACGTCGGCATCGATCTCACCGAATCATGCGCGATGACGCCCGCCGCCAGTGTGTCGGGCATCTATCTCGCGAATCCAAACGCGCGCTACTTCAACCTCGGTCGCGTCGGAAAAGATCAGATCGAGGATTACGCGAAGCGAAAGAAGATGACGGTCGCGGAAGTCGAAAGATGGCTTTCGCCGAACCTGGGCTACGAGCCCTAGCGCCCGTCGCCGAGTGGCTTCGCCGTCTTGCCGATCGCCGCTTCCAGACGATCGAGGTACGCGTCGCGCGGAATCTCCACGATGCCGAGCGACTCGAGATGCGGGTTTTGCACTTGCACGTCGAAGAGCTCGTAGTCCGCCGCGCGCAGCTTCTCGACGAGAGCGGCGAACGCGACTTTCGATGCATCCGTTCGTCGATGGAACATCGATTCACCCGAGAAAAAACGGCCGATCGCGACGCCGTAAATTCCACCCACGAGCACCGGCTTCGCGTTCTCGCTCGTCTCCCACACTTCGACGCTGTGCGCCCAACCGAGCTTGAAGAGCCGCGCGTAGCCTTCGACGAGCGCAGGGACGATCCACGTTCCTTCGCGCCTCTCGTCTCCGCACGCTTTCATCACGTCCGCGAAAGCTTCGTCGACCGTGATCGACAAATCTTTCGCGCGCATCGCGCGACGAAGGCTCCGCGACCAATGCGGCGTTTTTTCCAGCGGAAAGATCGCGCGCGGATCCGGCGAGAACCACCCCACGCGGCGCGAAGACTGTGGCCACGGAAAGATCCCCGCGCGATACGCGCTGAGGAGCGTTCCCGCCCGAAAATCGACGCCGACGGCTACGACATCGCCGGGTGCGTCACGCGGGTCAGGGAACCTGATCTCGGTGGGGGCAGGCTCGGTCGGCATCGGCGAGCTTCGATTGTACAAGGTGGCTGCCGTGTGCCACAAAGAGGCTCGCGATGATGCGAACCGTGGCTCTCGGAGACGTGCATCTCACGCGAGGCGCACCTGCGCATGTCGTCGGTGACGTCGCGCGCTTCTTCGATGCGCATCGCGGGCATCGCGTCTTGCTGACGGGCGACGTTCTCGATCTCTCCGCCGACGCGCCGCACGCCGAAACGAAACGCGCCCATGAACGCCTGCTCGCACATCCTGACGTCGCGCGTGCGATGGCCACGCATCTCGACGTCGGCGGTGAAATTTTTTGGGTCGCCGGGAATCACGACGCGGCGGTGGGATGCGAAGGCTTCGCCGCGCGGCTTGCCGATGGGCTCGGCGTGCGAGGCGAGGCGGCCTCGCGTCTTCGGGCGTCGCCGTGGTTCTTTCGTCTCGATGGCGTGCATCTCGAGCACGGTCACCGATTCGATCCCGACAACGCGCCGGCGCATCCTCTCGTCGTGGGGCCGAGCCTCGGCGTCACGTTCGTCGAAGAGTTCATCGTCCCCACGGGAGCGCACGCGTACTTGAACGCGAACGACGGCACGCCGCTCGACTTGTTCGTCTCGTCGTTCAAGTGGTACGGCGCGCGCGCACCGTACGTCATCGCGCGGTTCTTCACGACCGCCGCTTCGGCGCTGAAGAAGAGCGGCAAGGGGTTCGACATCGCCGCGCAGATGCACGCAGGCACGGAAAAACAGGCCGATTTCGCGTCGACTCACGCGATGACGTACGACGAAATCGAAGCCTTGCTCGATCTCGGCGCTACGCCGACGCTCGTCGATCCGCGCGACACGTTCTCGCGTCTCTATCTCGATCGGGTCGCCGCCACGCTCGCGATCGTCGGCGGCGGCGCCGCGTTCGCGAGTGGCAAACGGAAGACGGGCGCGGCGCTCGCTCTTCTCGGCGGGCTCGTCATGGCCGCGAGCTGGTCCCGCGGTCATGATCGCTACGGCGGCGCGGTCACCGAACGGCTCGCCGACGGCGCTGGAAAAATCGCGGCGCTCACGGGACGTCCGCTCGTCATTTTCGGACATACGCATCATCAAGCATCGGCCGGGACGTACGCGAATCCCGGCAGCTTCGCGTTCGCGAAAGGCGCGCCGGGAAGGCCGTTCCTCGAGATCGAAAACGCGGCCACGAGTCGCCCGCGAGCCGTTCTTCGACATTTTTCATAGTCGCGCGCAGGTTTGCGCGCTCGGCGTAGATCTTTTTTCGCCCATCCGCGTACGAATGAAATCGCTATGCTCGCGCCGATGGGGCGGAAAGTAGCGCGCAGGTTTGCGCGCGTTCAGATTGCGTCGTTGCCCGCATGTGCATTCTGCACGTTGCTCGCGGCGTGCGGAGGGGAGAACAAGCCGGCGAGCATTCCCGCCGGACCCACCCACGACAAGATCTCCACGTCCGCGGATCGCACGAGCGTCGGCATCACGGTGTATTCGGACGACTTCGCGCTCGTCCGCGAGTCGCGCCGATTGAAGCTCGGTCAAGGCCGAGTCTCTCTCGAGTACCGTGACGTTTCCTCGGAAATTCAGCCGGAAACGGTGCACATCCAACCGCAGGGCGATCCGCGCGGCCTCCGCGTGCTCGAGCAAAACTATCGCTACGACCTGCTCGAGCCCGCCAAGCTCCTCGAGAAATACGAGGGCAAAGAGGTCAACGTCACTCGCTGGAACAAGGAGCTCGGTCGCGACGAAACTTTTCCTGCGACCGTGCTCTCGACGGCGGGCGGCTCACCGATCTTCAAAATCAACGGCGAGATCACGTACGGATTTCCGGGTCGCATCTCATTTCCGAACGTGCCCGCGAATTTGATCTCGAAGCCGACGCTCGTGTGGCTCATGGACAGCGCCGCGCCCGAGCAAAATGTCGAGGTCACCTACCTCGCCGGGAAAATGGGATGGCAAGCGGACTACGTGCTCGTCCTCGACAAGAACGAGACGTCCGCCGATCTCACGGGCTGGGTCACGCTGCACAATCATTCGGGCGCTTCGTACGAGAACGCGAAGTTGAAGCTCGTCGCGGGTGACGTGCAGAAGCTTCGCGCGAAGGAGCAAACCGAGGACTACGATGCCTGGGCGAGCCGCGCGAAAGACGATCGCGACGAGAAGCAATTCCAGGAAGAAGGCTTCTTCGAATACCACCTCTACACGCTCGATCGTCCGACGACGGTGCTCGACAAAGAGGACAAGCAAGTCGTCTTGCTCGAGGGTCATGGCATCCGCGTCGACAAGCAGCTCATTTTCTTCGGCGAGCCCACCTATTATCGGAGCAACTACGGGGGACAGGTTTCGTCGAACCAAAAAATCGGCGTGTACCTCGACATCCAGAACGCCGAAAAAAATCATCTCGGCATCCCGCTGCCGAAAGGCGTCGTGCGCGTCTACGAGGCGGATGCGAGCGGCGCGAAGCAGTTCATCGGCGAGGATGCGATCGATCACACGCCGCGTGACGAGCGCGTGCGCGTGAAAATGGGCGAGGCCTTCGACGTCGTCGGCGATCGCGTCGAGA
>JAICXU010000392.1 GCA_025934595.1 Polyangiaceae bacterium
CAGACGCACCTTCGGTTTTTGCCGGGGGCTCGTCAATCTGACATCGAAGTCGTGCGGCAAATTGACGCGAGGCCGCCGCGACTCACCGTCGAGACGCGAACCGCGCGGCCCTTCAGTGGGCCTCGTTCCAATTTTTGCCGGAGCCGACCTCCACGAGGAGCGGCACTTTCAGCGGCATCGCGCTCGACATCGCTTCTCGAATTTTCTCTTTCGCTTCGGCGACTTTCGCGTCGGGCACCTCGAAGACGAGCTCGTCGTGCACCGTCAGGATCATCCGCGCGCCGGGCACGATGCCTTCCGCGCCGATCTTCACCATCGCGAGCTTCAGGATGTCGGCGGCGGTGCCCTGGATGGGCGTGTTTTTCGCGATGCGCTCGGCCTCGGCGCGCAGGCCCCGATTCGACGACGAGAGATTCGGCAAAAATCGCCTGCGTCCGAGGAGCGTGCGCACGGCCTCGCCTTGGTGCGCGGCGCCGACCGTCTCGCTCATGAACCTCGCGACCTTGGCGTAGCGCTGGAAATACGCATCGATGAATTTCTTCGCTTCCGCGCGCTCGATGCCGAGCTGCCGAGCGAGCGCGCTCTCGCCCATCCCGTAAATCACCCCGAAGTTGATCGTCTTCGATTGCCGGCGCATGTCGGCGGTGACGTTTTCTTTCTTCACGTCGAAGACGAGCGACGCCGTGTGCGCGTGAACGTCTTCGTTCGCCGAGAACGCGGCGATGAGCTCCGGATCGTCCGAGAGATGCGCGAGCACGCGAAGCTCGATCTGCGAATAGTCCGCGCTCACGATCGAAAACCCCGGCGGCGCGATGAACGTGGAGCGAATGCGGCGGCCGAGCGGCGTGCGAATCGGAATGTTCTGCAAGTTCGGATCGGTCGATGAAAGCCGGCCCGTCGCGGCCACCGTTTGCTGGAAGCGCGTGTGGATGCGACCGGTCTCGGCGACGACGCAACGAGGCAGCGCCTCGACGTACGTGCCCTTCAATTTGTCGATCTCGCGATACTCGATGATCACTCTCGGCAGCGCGTGCTTCGTGGCGAGCTCCTCGAGCGATTCGGCGTCGGTCGATCGTCCGCCTTTCGGCGTCTTCTTGAACACCGGTAATTTCAGCTCGTCGAAGAGGATCGTCTCGAGCTGATCGCGCGAGCGAATCGCAAAATCTTTTCCGGCGAGCTCGTGCGCTTTCGCTTCGAGCGCCTTCAATTCGATCTCGGCTTCTTTGCCGATGCCCGCGAGCGCGCCCGTGTCGACGAGCACGCCGTTCTCTTCCATCTTCGCGAGCACGCGCTCGAGAGGAAGCTCCACGTCGCGCCAGAGCGAGCCAATCCCTTCCCGCTCGATGCGATCTTCGAGCCTGTTCGTGACGGTCATCGCCGCATCGGCGAACGCGGTCACGTACGGCATCGCTTCTTCGACCGGCAGATTGTCGAACGGCGAAATGCCTTTTTTTTGCCCTTCGCCGTAGATCTTGAGCTCGGTGCCGAGGAGCCGGCGCGAGAGCTCGGGCAGACCTTGCGGCGAGTCCGGATCGAGCAGGTACGAAGCGAGCATGGCATCCGCGATCGCGCCTTCGATGCGGATTTCGTGGCGCGCGAGGACGACCTCGACCTCCTTCAGATCGTGCGCGATCTTCTTCACGTTCGTGCTCGCGAAGACGGGCCCCATGATGCGCGCGAACGTCTTCATGTCGAGCTGCTTCGGCGCGCCGAGATAGCGATGATCGATCGGCACGTAATGCGCGCGCTCGGGTGAGGTCGCGAGACCGATTCCAATCACGGTCGCGCGCATCGCCTCGTGTCCGACAAGCGAAAGCGAGATCGCCAATTGCCCGGTTTTTCGTGCATCGTTCGCGATCTCGCCGAGATCCGCTTCCGTAAGCACGACCGAACATTTTTTCTCGAGCGCGGTGGGCGCCGGCGCCGGCGCGGGAATCTCGCCGAGCGAGAGCTGCGAGGATGGCATCGCCCTCGGGGGCGGCGCGGATGGCTTGCCCGCATCGGCGGCGCGCAGGAGATCGAGCTGGCGATTGAATTCGAGCTCCATGAAGAGCTCGCGGAGCTTCGGCACGTCGCCGCCTCCGTAAATGAGATCGTCGCGACTCCATTCGATCGGCACGTCGTCTTTCAACGTGACGAGCTCCTGCGAGATGCGCGCGTCGCTCTCGTGCGTCGTCAGCGACTCTTTCAGCTTCGGCTTTTTGATGCTCGAAAGCGCCTGAAAAATGCCGTTCAAGTCATTGTATTGTGCAAGTAAATCGGCCGCTGTCTTCGGGCCCACACCGGGCACCCCCGGTACGTTGTCCGACGTGTCGCCGGTGAGCGCGAGCAGATCTCGCATCTGGCTCGGCGGCACTCCGAACTTCTCCTTCACCTCCGCCGCGCCGTAGACCTTGTCGCGCATCGAGTCCCACAGGACGATCTGATCGTCCGCGTCGTGCACGAGCTGCATCAGGTCTTTGTCGGCCGACACGATCACGACGCGCACGCCTTCTTTCACCGCGCGCTTCGCCACCGTTGCGATCAAATCGTCCGCTTCGATGCCGTTCGCTTGGAAAATCGGGATGTGGAACGCGCGCACGATCTCCTCGCAACGCGCCATCTGCTGCGAGAGATCCGGCGGCGGAGCGGGCCGATGCGATTTGTAACGCGCGTCGATCGCCTTGCGAAACGTGGGCCCCTTCGAGTCCATCGCCACGGCGAAGAGATGCGGCTTCTTCTCGTTCACCACCTTCTGCAGCATGTTCACCGTGCCGAGCACGGCGTGCGTGGGCTCGCCCTTCGAGTTCGAGAGCGGCGTGATCGCGTGATAAGCGCGGAAGACGTAGCCGGACAAATCGATCAAGAAGAGGACGTTCTGCGACCCGGGCAGCGGCAACACCGAAGGCATGCCCCTTCATATCCCGAAGCCTGGGCCATTCGCGCACATCCAGTGTCCTTCCACTGCGACAACGCGGACGCAGAGATGCGACCCCGCGTTTACGGTGCGCGAGCATCCCGATCCGGCGACCCGCGAAAACCCGGGAAGAAAATGCGTGTCTCGACGGCTGCGCCTCGTCGAAGAGAATGAAGGAGGGCGCTGGCCCGCTGGTTGCTCTCCTCAGGATTGGCGCGTGAGGCTGCGCCGGCGTTTTTTTTCGTGTCGATGTTTAGAAACGCTCGTCGCCGAGTGGATTCTTGACGGGGAGCGCGGTACCTTCTGTCCCAGCATTCGGAAGGTTTTTTCGCCTTCCTCCACGTAAGAACGATCACCCCATCATGGCGAAGACCGTCGTCTCGAACCACCCTCCGTCTGCCGCGCTCGTCGCCGGCAAATACCAGCTGATCAAAATGATCGGCCGTGGAGGCATGGGCTCGGTGTGGGAAGGCCGGCACACTTCGCTCGGAACGCGCGTCGCCATCAAGTTCATCGAGGCCGAGTACGCGAACAGCCAAGAGGCCGTGAGCCGCTTCGAAAATGAAGCGAAGGCGGCGGCGCGCATCGACTCGAAGCACGCGATCAAAATCTACGACCACGGCGTCACCGACGACGGCAAGCCCTTCATCGTCATGGAAATGCTGACGGGCCAGCCACTCGACAAACGCATCGAGGAACGCGGGCGCATTCCTCTTCAAGAAGTCGCGCGCATCTTCCAGCAAGTCGCGCGCGGTCTCGGGCGCGCCCACGAGATCGGCATCATTCACCGCGATTTGAAGCCCGAAAACATCTTCCTCGTCACGACCCCGGACGACGACGAAGAGTACGCGAAGGTCCTCGACTTCGGCATCGCGAAGATCAAAGGCTCCGCCGGCGAGCAGCTCTCGAACAGCACGAAGACGGGAGCCGTGCTCGGCACGCCGTACTTCATGTCGCCCGAGCAAGCGCGTGGTCTCCGCGACATCGACGCGCGCACCGATCTCTGGTCGCTCGGCGTCATCGTCTTCAAATGCGTCACCGGCGTCTTGCCGTTCGACGGCGAATCGCTCGGCGATTTGCTCGTGAAGATTTGCACGACGCAAATCCCAGTGCCTTCGCAAGTCTTGCCGGGCCTTCCGGCGACGTTCGACGCGTGGTTTGCGCGCGCGCTCGAGCGCGATCCGCAGAAGCGCTTCGCCACGGCGCTCGAAATGTCCGACGCGCTTTCGCACGCGTCTGGAGTCAGCATTCGCCGGCCCGCGCACGGCGCACCGGATCCGAACGTCGGCAGCGGACGCACGGCGATGGTCACGCCGAGCCCGGTGCAGAGCCCGTTCCCGGGCGCGCCGGCAATGCCCCAAGGAATGGGCCATCCGGGACTTGGGATGGGAACGCCGAATCCGAATCACGCGTTGCAATCCGGGTCGCATGGCCAAGCGTCGCGTTCGGAAAATTTCGGCCAGGCGGCGCCGAGCCAATACGGGAGCGTTCCGCCACGCGCGTCGAATCCCGGCGCCACTCCGGCGCCCGCTGCGTTCGCGACGCAAGGCCCGCTCACGGCATCCACGCCGCATGCGAAGACGGGATCGAGC
>JAICXU010001131.1 GCA_025934595.1 Polyangiaceae bacterium
GACCGCGCGCTCGAGCGCCTCGGCCATTTCTCGTGCGGTCGCGAAGCGTCGTTGCGGATCCTTCTCGAGCCCTTTCAGGACGACCTTGTCGAGCTCGTTCAGCATGTCGAAGCGGTCGCGCGGGATCGTGGCGTCGAGATCGACCATGAGACCGCTCGGCGGCGCAGGGCTCGTCTCGATGATCTTGCGCACGATCTCGGTTTGCCTCTCGGCCGCGAAGAGACGACGCGCAGTGAGCGCTTCCCAGAGAACGATCGACGCCGCGAAGATGTCGACCGAGCGCGTGACTTGTGACGTCTTGAACTGCTCCGGCGCCATGTACGAGAGCTTGCCTTTCAGCTGTCCCTCGCGCGTCACGTCTTGAAGACGATCGAGCGCTTTCGCGACGCCGAAGTCGAGCAGGCGCGGAGATCCGTCCGCTCCGACGAGCACGTTCTGCGGGGAAATATCGCGGTGAATGATGTTCAGCGGTCCCGTCTTCGGATGCGAGGCCTCGTGCGCCGCATGAAGCCCGCGAAGCGCGCCCGACATGATCGCCGACACGATGTGCGGCGACACTTTGGCGTTTCTCGCGCGCACCGCCGAGATGAGCTTCGAGAGCGACTCGCCGTGCACGTACTCCATCACCAAAAAAAGCTCGCCGTCGGTCGCGACGACGTCGAGGGTGGGGATCACGTTCGGATGACTGATACGCGAGACGAGCCGCGCCTCGTCGACGAACATCGATACGAACGATCGATCCTTCGCGAAATGCGGATGCAGCCTCTTGATCGCGACGACGCGTGAGAACCCGACGGGACCGACGAGCCGGCCGAAATGCACCGTGGCCATACCGCCCGACGACATCGTCCCGTGCAGCTCGTACCGCCCGATGACCAGGGGCTTTTCGGACACCGAGCACGCAAAGATACGTCAAAAGGCGTGCGTTCGCGCTTGCATCGCGATCGCGCGACGAGAGTCCTTGACGGATCCAAGCCTTTCCGCCCCAATACCGCGCTAGCGATGATTCAATTGGGAAAAGAAGCGGCCACCATCGGTAGCGATCCCTCGAGCGACGTCGTCCTGCAAGGACCGGGAGTTGCTCCGCAGCATGCGCGGATCGTGAAGCAGAACGGGCAGCTCTTTTTCGTCGACGCGGGAGCGGCACCGAGCTTCGCGAACGGCGCGCCGGTGCAACCTCATCAGCCGGTGCCGTTCGATTTCCGCACGCAGTTCGCGGCGGGCCAGGTCCCCGTGCCGCTCGCGCATCCCGCGATCGTCGCGCTCTTGATGTCGCAAGGTCAGCTGCCGCCGCCGCAACGCGGACACGTCGTCGTCGGACGCGAGGCCGCGCGCGCGTCGCTCGTCATCCATCACAATGCGGTCTCCGGTCAGCACGCGACCGTGATGCTCGATCGCATGATGGTCGTCGATCACGGATCGACGAGCGGCACCTTCGTGCGCGGACAGCAAGCGCCGGCGAATCAACCCTTCCCGCTCGATCCGAACGGCATCGTCGCGTTCGGACCGGTGCCGGTGCCCATCGTTCTCTTGCACGAGGTCGCGCAGCTCC
>JAICXU010001132.1 GCA_025934595.1 Polyangiaceae bacterium
AGCACGGCTTGCCGCGCGCCCGCGTCTGGCGACGATGCGGCTCGGATAAGAAGGCGAACCGCCAAGACGCAAAGAGCGCCAAGTCGATCTGGATTTTGATCCTTAAAATTCTTCGATCCTTGATCCTTGGCGACCTTTGCGGCTTGGCGGTTCGCCATTCTTGCTGGTGCCAAGCGAACGGCATTGCGTCTTAGAGAGGCGGCGCGTGCTCCGGCAGATCGCGTTCGGGCGTGTAGCTCGCGTCGCGCGCTTCGCGGTCCGGGTCGGACAATCCTTTTTCACGCCACACGACGCCCGGGGGCGACGCGTCGAGCCAGTGGTAGCTCTGCTCGCGGGCATCGACGTGCACGAACTGCGTGCGCGGATTCGTGTAGATACCGACGCCCGCGCGCGGCTCCTTGCGCAAATACGCCGCCAACGTGCGCGCGGCGACGCCCGGTAGCTGGAAGTCGATCGCAGTGCCCGTCGTGTGAGGGCCGTGATCGCGTCGCCTTTTCGGGCGGTACGCGGAGATGATGACGACCTCTTTCGCGTGGAAGTGATACGCGGCTTTGACGACGAGCTGGATCGTGCGCTCGGAAATTTTGTGGACCTTGCCGTCTTTCGCGACGAGGTCGTCGAACGCTTCGACCGCCGTCGGATCGACGGTACCGTCCTTCGCGTAGAGCGTGATGTCCGCGTCGGGGTTCGTGTTCGTGTTCGGATTCTTGAAGTGGAGCGGCGCGAGCTCGGTGGACCACGCGACCGATCCTGCCGCGGAACCCGGCCCGCGCTCGGCGAACTCCGAAATCGTGACGGGCACGTTCCAATGCCGGAGCGAGCGCGCGACGCTGCTCACGACCGGCGGCGCCATGCCTTTCGACACGGCAGGCACGCCCGGAAAGAGCCACGCGATCGTGAGAGGAGCAGCCCACGCGAAAAGCACTCGTTCTCGCCCGAACATTCGCACCCAGAATAGCATCGGAAGAGTCTCCGACTCGCGCGCGCACGCGTTTTCTACGTTTCCGCTTGACTTCGACCGGACCTCTTCCAAACCGCTACAATTGCTCCGAAAATCACGAGCGCGGCGCCCATCCATTCGTCCTTCGTCGGGCGCGTGCCTTGCAGCGCGATGCCGATGCCGATGGAGCCCACTGTCTCACCCGGCGAAATGAGCGCGACGACCGACGCGTGAACGTGACGGGCCGATCGCTGCACGAGCGTGTGACCGATCATCGTCGGAATGATCCCGAGGAGAGCGACGTAGAGCCACGTGCGCGGGAGCGGCGCGGGCTCGTGGGACGCGAAAAAAATTCCGAGCGGCGCGAGAACGACCGCGGCCACGAGATACACCGCACCCGCATAAGGCCACCCGTCGATCTCGTGTTTCATCGCCCGCGCCGCCATGACGTACGCGCCGTACACGGCGACCGCTCCGACGACCGCGAGATCGCCGAGCAAACGATTTTCGCCTTCACCCGCCGCGTGACCGATCCACGCCGCACCTCCCGCCGCGAGCAAGACACCGGCGAGCTCGCGCCTCGATGGACGCACGCCGAACGCGACGAGCGCG
>JAICXU010000441.1 GCA_025934595.1 Polyangiaceae bacterium
AACAAACGCATCGCGCTTTCGCTCAAGCGTCTCGACGGGTACCGAAAATTCCTCAACATGAGTTGGAACGCGACGCGCTTCTCGCTCGACAACATCGGCGGCGGAGATGGGCGCCGGCTTTCCGGCGTTCGGCGCGGATGCTCTCCGCTTCATGCTCGCGACGTTCCCGCCGTCGAACAAACGCATCGCGCTTTCGCTCAAGCGTCTCGACGGGTACCGAAAATTCCTCAACAAGATTTGGAACGCGACGCGCTTCTCGCTCGACAACGTCGGCGGCGCCGTCACCGTGTTGCCCGAAAAGCTCGCTCCGAAGTTTCTTTTCAATAGATGGATCCTCGGCCGGCTCGACGAGGCGGCACGCATCGCCTCGGAAGGGATCGGCGCGTTCCGCATCGACGAAGCAGCGCTCGAGCTCTATCGATTTTTCTGGCACGACTTCTGCGACTGGTACGTCGAGATCACGAAGACGGTGTTCGCGCCGGAGAGCCCCTACGCGGAGCACGTGGAAGAAACGAAGCTCACCGTCGCGACGGTGCTCGAAGCTTCGATTCGGTTGATGCACCCGCTCATGCCGTTCGTCACCGAGGAGCTTTGGCATCGCGTGCCGCGGCATGCCGCGCCGAAAAAATCGCTCGCGCTCGCGCCTTACCCGGCGCCAAAAGGCCATTTTTCGGCAGAAATCGACGCAAAAGTGGCCCTCCTCAAGAACGTCGTGTCGGCCGCGCGCACCGTGCGGAGCGAGCACGAGGTCAAGCCCGCCGCCCGCGTTCCGCTCACGCTGCGCACCGCCGACGCCGCCGCGCAGGCGCTCCTCGAGTCGGCCGAGCCGGTGATTCGGTTCCTCGTGCGATCGGACGGGGTAGTGAAAATCGAAGCCGGTGGGGATCGCGTGGCGGGCTCCGTCCACACCACCGTTCCCAACGCGGGCGGCGCCATCGACGTGCTCGTGGGCCTCCAAGGTCTCGTCACCGCGAACGAAGAACGCGCGCGGATCGAGCGCGAGACGAAGCGCATCGACAAGGACATCGCTTCTATTGAAAAGAAATTGTCGAGCAAGGGTTTCGCCGAGCGCGCGCCGAAAGAAGTCGTCGACGAAGCGCACGCGCAGCTCAAGGCGATGAAGGAAGCCAAGCAACGTCTCGAAGAGGCGAAGGCGCTGGCCGACGAGCTCGGTGAGCTCGTGCAAGACGGAGAGAAGAAGACGTGAGTGATAGGGGGGCGCCTCTCGCGGCCATGCCGGCGACGCTCGCGAAGCTCAAAAGCGACGCGCGCGTCCGTTACGCCGAGGTTCGCTTCGTCGAAGACCGCACGGAAAAGCTTCGTTTGCGCGACGGGCGCGTCGAGCGAGCGACCACGGGAAATGCGCGAGGAGTGGCCATCCGCGTGCTCGGCCCGAAGACGTGGGGATTTTCGTGCACGTCCGATCTCGCGGAGGCGGCCATCCAGCGCGCCGCCGATCGCGCGGTCGAAACCGCGTGCGCATCGTCGGCGATCGTCGCGAACGCCGTCGTTCTTCCGGAGCGTGATGCCGAACGCGGCACGTACGCGACGAAGGTCGAGATCGATCCGACGTCGATTTCGCTCGAGACGAAGTTGGCCGAGCTCGATCGCGCCACTCGTGCGCTCAAAAAGGGCGGTCCGAAAATTCGATCCGCCGAAGCTTGGATGGACTGGGCGCGCGTGCGAAAGCATCTCCTCACGACCGACGGGTGTGACGTCGCGCAAGATTTCACGTACGGCGGCTGCGGGATGCACGTGTACGCGGTCGGCGACGACGGTCGCGCGCAACGACGTAGCTACCCCACGTGGGGAGGCGGCGACGGCTTCCAAGCCGGATACGAGCGCATCGCTCTCCTCGATCTCGTCGGAAATGCGCCGCGCGTGATCGATGAAGCGATCGCGCTGCTCGATGCGCCGGAGTGTCCTTCTGGCGCGCGCGATCTGATCCTCGAATCGAGCCAAATGGGGCTGCAAATCCACGAATCGTGCGGTCACCCGACCGAGCTCGATCGCGCGCTCGGCACCGAAATTTCGCTCGCCGGCGGATCGTTCATGCAGCCGAATCTCCTCGGCAAGCTCCGTTACGGGTCGGGCATGGTCGATCTCGTCGCCGACGCCACGAGCCCGGGCGGCATGGGCTCGTTCGGGTGGGACGACGAAGGCACGCCGGGCGGAAAACACGCGCTCGTCCGCGAAGGATCGTTCGTCGATTATCTCTCGAGCCGCGAATCCGCGCAGGCGCTCGGAAAAAAATCCACCGGCACGATGCGCGCGGAAGGTTGGAATCGCACGCCGATCATCCGCATGACGAACGTCTCGCTCGAGCCGCGACGAGGAAGCCTCGACGATCTCGTCGCCGACACGAAAGACGGCGTGCTCATGGCCACGGACAAGAGCTGGAGCATCGACGACCAGCGCCTCAACTTCCAGTTCTCCTGCGAGATCGCGTGGGAGATCAAAAACGGAAAAAGGACGCGCATTCTCCGCGACCCGTTCTACACGGGCATCACGCCGGAGTTCTGGCGCTCGTGCGACGCCGTATGCGGCCCCGAAGAATGGAAGCTGTGGGGCGTCCAAAATTGCGGCAAGGGCGATCCGATGCAGGTGATGCAGGTCGGCCACGGCGCGTCTCCCGCGCGATTCAAAGCCGTCACGATCGGATCGAGCGGTCGCGCATGAGAGGCAGCGATCTCCTCGCGCTCGCGAAAGACGTGCTCGCCACCGCCGGCGAGCCCGATGCGGAAATTTACGTGCGATCGCGATCGCGGGGCGTCGCGCGTTTCGCGATGAGCGCGCTCGGGCAGCACATGCAAATCGAAGAGAGCGAGGCCGTCGTTCGGGTGGCGAAAGGAACGCGGCTCGCCGAAGCGAGGACGAGCTCGCTCGACCCCGCGTCGATCCTCGAAGCGATTTCGAATGCGGCCCGCGTCGCGGCGATCGCCCCCGAGGTCGCCGGCTTTCCGGGATTTGCGTCGAGGGACGATGGCGCCAATTTCGTTTCAAAAGAAGACGCGCCGCCTCGCCGAGCGTCGTCGACGGCGAATGCCACGGCCGATGATCGCGTCGCGTTGCTCGCGCCGGCTCTCGCCCGCGTGAAGCAAAAAGGATTCACGAGCGCGGGCGTTCTCGAGACGAGCGCGGGCGCCGTCGCCGTCGCGACGACGAAGGGCTGCGAGCGATCGCACGAAGACACGATGGCGTCGTATCGCGTGTGGGCGCTCGAGACGGCGGGGGCGGGCGGTGCTTCCGGTTTCGGAAGCTCCATGCACCGCGATCTCGGCAAGGTCGCCATCGACGACGAGACCGACCGCGCCATCTCACGCTGCGAGCTCGGAAGAAATCCGCGCGCGCAGGACGCCGGCACCTACGACGTCGTCTTCGAGCCCGCGGCCGTCTGCGAGCTCCTCGAATGGCTCGGCATGATCGCGTTCGGCGCATCGGACGTGGAACAAGGAACGAGCGCGCTCGCCGGAAGGATCGGCGAAAAGATCACGGGCGATCTCGTCGATATCCGAGAAAATCCAGTGGATCCGAGCGATCTCGGATTCGGCGCTCCGTTCGATCGCGAAGGCACTCTTCGCCGAGAAATTCCGATCATCGAGGACGGCGTCGCGCGAAATATTTTGACCGACCGCACGTACGCCGCGAAGCGCGGCGAAAAGTCGACCGGCAGCTCCGTGCTTTCGTTGCTCGGCGGCGCCGACCTCGCGGCAGTCGCGCTCCACATGAAAGGCGGCAGCGCGGCGAGCGTCGAGGAGCTCGTGTCCGGAATGAAGCGCGGCCTCTATGTCTGTCGTCTTCATTACGTGAACGGGATGCTCGAGCCGCGCCGCGCGGTCATGACGGGCCTCACGCGCGACGGTTGTTATTGGGTCGAAGACGGCAAGATCAGCCACGCCGTCGGCAACATGCGATTCACCGACAGCATCCTCGAGGGCTTCGGTCGCATCGATGCGATGACGAGCTCGCGTCGCGCCATTCCCACGTGGTGGAGCCCCGCCGGCGCGTACGTGGCACCCGCAATTCGTATCCGGCAATTTCGTTTCAATGGAAAGAGTCAGATGCCGCCGTCGCTCACCTGAGACGGCGTTCACCTCGATCGGATCCCAGAAAGATGCACCTCGCGATACTCGGATACGGACGTTTCGGTGGCGCGCTCGCCGACCTTTCGCGCGCATCGGGGATCACCGTCACGGCGTTCGATCCCGG
>JAICXU010000975.1 GCA_025934595.1 Polyangiaceae bacterium
ACGACCGTGTATCAAGTGCCCGCCGTCATCGTGACCATCGTGCTCTGGTGCGAGCCTTCGGTCATCTGCGCGGAGAACGGCGGTCCCATCGCCGTCATGCCGGGCGCGTACTTCGCGCCGAGCGGCGCGATCAGCGCACCGACGATCGCGTCTTGCGCGCCTTGCGTCGGAGCTGCGGTCGGCTGCGGAGCCGCGGTGGGCTGCGGGGCCATCGTCGGTTGTCCGGCGGGCTGTCCCATCGGCTGCGTGGGGCCGCTCATGACTCCGCCGCTCGTCTGCGGAGGATATCCATTCGGCGCGGGCGCGTTCGGATTGTACGTGTTGTACGCCGACGGGCTTTGCGCAGCTTGGTTGTTGTTGCTGCCGCCGCCGCAACCATAAGGTGCGAAGCCGGCAAGCGCAGTGAATGCAAGGAACATCGCAGCTCGTTTCATGGGCCGTGAGTCTTTCAGAGTTGGCCCGCGACCGCAATCGCGATTTACGCGTCTTTTCCAGGCGAATTTCGCTTCAGCACGCGCGTGAGCTCGCGCTCTATTTGCTCGACGGCGTCGATGGCGGAGCAGCGGGCGCGACCTGCACCGCGCCGCCTTCGACGAGGTCGTCGCTCGGATGGAGCACGACGACGTCGCCTTCGTTCAGACCGGACACGACGCGAACCGTTTGACCATCGGGAACGTTGACCTCGACGGGGACGAAGGTCGTGCGCCCATTCTTGACGACGACGGCGTTGCTCTTTCCGTTTCGATAAAGGAGCGCGTCGGCGGGCATCACGAGCGAAGGCGGCGTCCGGAGCACGAGCTTCGCGTGCACGAACGCGCCCGGAAAAAATGCGTGATCCGCGTTGTCGAGCTCGACCTCGGTCACCATCGTGCGCGTGCGTGCGTCGAGCGCGTGTGAAAATCGCGCGATCCTCCCTTCTACTTTCGGCTCGGGGCGCTCGTCGCTCCAGATTTCGACGGTGTCGTTCTCGCGGACGAACGTGGCCTCCGACTGCCCTAAAAACAAGGTGATTCGCAATCGCTCGATGTCGGCGACGTCGACGAGCGGCTGCGCGTTGACCGACGCGGTCGCAGCTTGGAGGAGCGCGCCAGGATCGGCGTAACGCGCTGTCACGATGCCGTCGAACGGCGCGCGGATCGTCTCGTATCCACGAAGCGCCTGGATCCCCGCGAGCGCGGCGTTCGCGATGTCGACGTTCGCTTGCGCCTGATCGACGTCTTGCGCCGCGGCGAGACCCTGGCGCGCGAGCAAGGTCTCGCGTTGATTCGTGAGCTTTTTGATCGCGAGGTCGGCTTTTTGCGAGCTCACTTGGCTCTCGGTCTCCGGCGATTCGATGACGCCGAGCACGTCGTTCTGTTTGACCTTGTCGCCTTTGTCGACGCGAATGAATCGCAAGTATCCGCTGACCTTCGCGTAGAGCGTGACTTGCTTGTAGGCACGGACCTCGGCGGAGAGCGTGAGCGTGCGGCCGCCGGCTTCGCGCGTGACGTTCGCCGTTTGCACCATCGGTCCTGCCGCGAGCTCGGTTTGACGCTCCTTCGCTTCGCGCGACTCGGCGCCGTGCTTCGACGCGCCGAGCGCGACGACGGCGACGAACGCCACGATGAGCGCCGCCGCGCCTCCGACGTGAAACACGGTTTTTCCTGCGCTCATGTCACCGCCTCGGCCTTCTCCTGCTCTTCACGCGAAAACTTCAGATCCAGCAAATGTGCGCTCGGCGGCTTCTTTCGCAAGGTCGCATACACCAAAGGGACGACGAACAAAGTGACGAGCGTCGCCATACCGAGCCCGCCGATGACGGCGCGACCGAGCGGCGCATTTTGCTCGCCGCCTTCGCCGAGACCGAGCGCCATCGGCAGCATGCCCAAAATCATGGCGAGCGCGGTCATGAGCACGGGTCGAAGTCGCGTCTTTCCGGCTTCGAGCGCGGCCGCTTGCGCGCCGATGTCATTTTCC
>JAICXU010000297.1 GCA_025934595.1 Polyangiaceae bacterium
CGAAGAAGCGTACGGCGCCATGCGGTACCTTCTTTGGGCAGTGTCGCCGGCGGCGGTCTACGAGCAAACGATCAAGACCTATCGGATCATGGCGAACATCGGCGATCTCGAGGCCGTGTCGCTCGGGCGCACCACGTTCCACATGCGAGTGAAATGGCACGAGCCCGTGTCGCGCGGGACCTGTCTCGTGCGCCAGGCGCAATGCGCGGAGCTTCCGACGCTCTGGGGACTGCCCGCAGCACACGTTCACGAGGACGCGTGTCTCGCATGGGGCGATCCCACGTGCGAGCTTCATTTCAGCTGGTTCGATCAGAGTCGACGATTGCCGATTTTCGGTGGCGGCGTGCTCGGCATCGCCGTCGGCTACGCGATCGCGCACTTTTCGCATTCGCCTGCCTTCGCGCTCGCTTTCGCGTTCGGTCTCGTCGGTGCGCTCGTTGCGCATCGGCTCGAAGCGCGCCGCTCGGAGGAGTCGAACGACAAGACGCGAAGCCGCATGGTCGAAGCACTTCGCGACGTATCAGAGGAGGAGGCCGAGGCTCGTCGCGAGATCATGGCGCTCAACGAACGCCAACACGAATGGCAACGCGCGATCGAGGAGGCACACACCGTGCGGCTCGACGCGATGCAAGGCGTGCTCAAACGCGCTGATGAAATGCAGCAGCTACGCGAGACCACACTGCTCGGATTTTCGCACGACCTCCGCAACCCGCTCATGGTTCTCGCGTCCACCGTCGATTTTTTGCGCGACGCTGGCGACGCGCTCGGCGAAGAGGGCCCTCTGCTGATTGAAGATGTCGAGAGCTCCATCGAGCAGATGAAGCGCATGCTCGGCGATTTTGTCGCCGCGGCCACGTCGCAACAAAACCTGGTGCGCCTGTCGCCGAAGAAGCTCGAAGTGCCGGACCTCACGTCGAGCCTGACGCGCCGCCTCCGCGCGCTCGTGCAAGGCAAGCCGATCATTCCGACCGTACTTCAGACCCGCGAGGCACCTGACGTCATCCACCTCGACCCGCTCGTCTTCGACCGCGTGACGGACAACCTCCTCACCAACGCTGCCAAGTACACCGAGCGCGGGAGCATCGTCGTCGAGGTCACGGGCACGCCCGGTTTCATCACGATCAAAGTCTCGGACAGCGGGCGCGGGATCTCCGAAGAGAATCTCGAGAAAATTTTCACGGCCGGGGGATCGAACAAGGCCGAGCGCGCACGCGACAGCTTCGGCGTCGGTCTTTCGGTCATTCTGCAGCTCCTCGAGCAAGTCGGCGGCTCGCTCGAGGTCATGTCGGCCGAAGGCCGGGGCACGACTTTTTGGGCCAATTTCCCGACTGGATTCGATACCGCAGTGGACCCATCGGCGGCGGCCAAAGACAGCGACCGCGCACTTTCTACGGGCCGAGCCTTAAGTGGCAGAGTCAGGATCCGTAAGCCGCCGGCATGAATTCGGCGCCTCGCAGCCACATCATTCCCAAACATCTCCAGCTCGTTCCGAAGCCCGCGACCCAGTCACGGGCTGTCGACGTCTTCATCCGCTATCTAAAGGCCGAGGGCGTACGCACCGTCTTCGGAATTCCCGGCGGGCTCATTTTTCCCTTTTTCGAAGCTCTCGACGCCGACGAGGAGATGCGCGTGGTGATGAGCAAGCATGAGGAGGGTGCTGCGTTCATGGCCGACGGCTATGCGCGAACGACGGGCAAGCTCGCGGTATGCGCGGGAACCGGCGGTCCCGGATCGACCAACTTGCTGACAGCAGCCGCGTGCTCCTTCGCCGACGGCGTTCCTTTGTTGGTGGTCACCGGCCAAGTGGCATCGCATTCTCTCGGCAAGGGGGCAGCCCAGGAGACGACGCGCGAGGACATCGACATCGTCGAGATGTTTCGACCGATCACCAAGTACTCCGCCATGGTCACGTCGGCCTCGAGCTTCGCTCAGCATCTTCGACGCGCGCTTCGTCTTGCGTTCAGCGGTCGCCCCGGTCCCGTACATCTCAACGTGCCCGTGGACGTGTGGGAGAAGGAAGTGAGCGAAGAATGGTTCGATCCGAAGACGTATCGTCCGGATTCGCGCCTCTTCGATCGCGAGGCCGTGCAACGCGCAGGTGATGCGCTCCTCGCGGCGAAGAACCCGGTCTTCCTCGTCGGCTCGGGCGTGCGTATCGCGAACGCGGAGCATCATCTGAAGGCGCTCGCCGACATGTTACCGGCACGCGTGGCGACGACGCCGCGCGCGAAAGGCGTCTATGCGGAAGACGACGCATACTCGCTCGGCGTCTTCGGTGTGGCGGGTCATCGTGATGCGCGCGACGTGATTCTCGGCGACGACGTCGACGTGCTCTTCGCGATCGGCACATCGCTCGGCGAAACGAGCACGCTCAATTGGAACCCGAAGATGATGCCGAGCAAGACGTTCATTCAGCTCGACATCGACCCCGTGCGGATCGGCCGCAATTTCCCGGTCGACGTGGGCCTCGTCGGTGATGCGCAGAGCATCTTGGTCGAGCTCGTCTATCACCTGCATCGCAAAATCCGCGATGGCCTTTTCCCGGAGTCGACGTGGGAGAAGCACGCGCTGCCGGTGCGGGGACACGATCGCTACGACGAAGCGAAACGCCGCGTGTCGGACGCGCCGGATCTCACACCGGAACGATGGCGTTGGGAGCTGTCGGAGGTGATGCCCGGCGGAGCGATTGTGTTCTCGGACATCGGCGGACACATGCTCTTCAACATTCATCACCTTTGCATTCGTGAGCAACAGCAGTTCGTCATCAATCTCGGCTTCGGCTCGATGGGACACGGCACGGCAGCGCCGATTGGTGCGGCGCTCGCGCATCCGGGTCGTCCCGTGTTCGCGCTCGTCGGGGACGGTTGCTTCACGATGAACGGAATGGAAATCTTGACGGCGGCAGAGCACGACATTCCCGTCGTGTGGATCGTCGAGAACAACAACGGTCACGGGATCACGCACCACTGCAGCAAAATTCTCACGGGCGGCAAACCCATGCGGGCTGCGTCCTACAAGAGATCGCTCGACATCGCGAAGATGGCCGACGCGATGGGTGTGAGGTCGTTCGTGGTCGATCGCCCCGGGATGATGGCGCGCGTTCTCGGCGAGGCGTTGCATCACGGCGGGCCTGTCGTCATCGAAGTGCGCGTGGATCCGAACGTCGCGCCGCCCATGGGCGCGCGCGCAAAGTCACTGGCTGGATTCATCGAAAACTGAGGCAGACACATGATCAAAGACGACTTTGTCGGTCCTCTCGACGAGGCGCCGTGGCCGAAAAAGCTCGCTGCCCGCGTCGTCGAAGGCGGCGAGACGACGCGCGTGCAGGGGTACGCGCTGGACACGGATTTAGCTGCAAACTACACGTTTTCGGAAATCGTTCTGCTTTCGCTCGCCGGCGAAATCCCGACGGCGCAAAAGGCACGTGCATTCGAGGTCGCGTGCGCATTCTTCTCGCGAACGAGCGCGGCCGAATCGCCCATTCACGCGGCTCTCCTCGCGCGTGTCTGCAATGCGACGACGAGCGCCGTCACGGGAGTGAGCGCCATCGCTCTCGGTGAGCAAGCGCGCTTCGACTTGGCTCGATTCGAAGCGCTTCTTACGTGGCTCGCGAAACCTGCGAGCGATCCACCCGCCGAATTTCTCGCGCACAATCCGAGCGAGCTACGACGAACGCAAGCCCTTCGCACTGCGCTCCTCCAGCGAAACGCATTCTTGCCGGAAGCACTCGCCTTCGATCTGGAGCCCGACGCCGCCACCGTTGCCGTGCTTCACGCGTGCGGTCTGGTGACGCTCGCTTCGATCGAAAGCGTTCGCGTCTTCGCACGCTTTCCGTTCGTCATGGCGGAAGCGCTCGCGGCTCCCCCCGCGAAGTACAAGGACTACCCCGTGACCCTGCCCCCGATCCGCTACGAAGAGGAGGCGCAATGAGCACCCTGCCCGAAATTCGCACGCGCGTCGCGAAACACTTGCTCGGAGACAACCGCTATTTCGGCCACAGCGCGCTCAACGAGCTCGTGAGTCAGGAAACGTTGACCGGCATGATGGCGCTCGCGGTCACGGGTCGCCGCATCACCGCCGAGGAGCGTGATTTACTCGATGATCTGTGCGTGATCATGACATCCGCCGATCCGCGGATTTGGCCACTCAAGCTCGCGCGTATCGTGGCGTCGTATGGTGGCACGCTCGCCGGTTACACGGCGTCGATGCTTCCGATGGAGGGACATCAAATCGGACCGTGGGTCGCCGGATACGCGGCGCAGATGTACGTCGAGCTCGACGTCTTCATCGAGAGCTTCGAAGGAAGCCTCGCAGATGCAGTGCGCGCCTTCATTGCCGGGAGCTCGCATTTTCACGGGTACGGCGTCCCACTCCGAACGAGCGACGAGCGTCTCGATGCACTCGAGCGACGCATGCGGGCAAGCGGACGCGACCTGCGGAAGTATTGGCGACTTCACGAGGCGCTCGCCGCGGGCCTGTGGGAGCAGAAGAAGCTCCGCCCGAACATCACGGCGGGCTTCGGCGCGATGCTGCTCGATCTCGGCTTTACGCCGCATCAAGCATCCATGATGACCCTCATTCAAAATTCGAACACGTTCGCCGCAAATGCTTTCGAGGGTGCCCGTCAACAGGTTGACGCTCTCCGGAAGTTGCCGGACGAGCATATCGAGTACGTCGGAAAGCCCGCCCGCGTTTCTCCGCGCGCGCAAGAAAAAGCGATGCCCCGGGTACTCCCGCGGGCGCATTTGAATGCGTGATCGGCTTCGAAAATAGGCATTTCGTTGACGTCACTCGAATGTCGAAATCGCGCAGGCGACCCTTAAGCGCGCTCTCCGAGCAGCCGTTCGAAGAGACATGTGGAACGCACACATGCACCGAACGGTCTCGGCCGATGACGGCTATGCCGGTAGCGCGGACGAGCCAGAAGGCGTGCCGTCTTGTCGCCGCGTGACGATTCCGGTCGCGCGTGCCAAGCAGCTCTCGCTGCGCGGTGCGGACACAGAAGCGAAACAGGCGAGGACGATCGCCACGTTCAAAGATGGCGTTCGAAATGAGATCGAGAGGGGCGAGCTCATCTCCGCCGCCGTGCGATCGGGCGATGTCGTTCCCGATGAATCGATGCGTCGGATCAAGATCGCTCGACGCGTCGTGGGCGTGCCGGAAAACATCTGCGAAGAAATCAGCGAGCAGTGCCTCCGCGATCCGCGTCGCGATTGAGTGACGCGCGAATCCTGAGCCAAATCTCCACGCTCGTTCATCGCTGTTCGCATGCGGTACACTCCTGCTCGGGCACGGGTGGCGAAATTGGCAGACGCA
>JAICXU010000910.1 GCA_025934595.1 Polyangiaceae bacterium
ACCGAGCTGCGCGAAGATCGCGAAGTCGGCGAACGAGAGCGAACGGCCCACCCAAAATGTCGACGCGGGAGCGCGCGCATCGAAGAGATCGATGAGCTCCTCGAAACGGCGCCACGTCTCGCCGAGACCATGCCGGGTGACGTCGCGCGTCTCGAGATTGCGCAAGACGCGCGCCCGTATTTTCGGAACGACGAGCGTGCGCACGATCGCCGGCATATCGGAAAAATAAGCCTCTTTCGTCTTCGCCCAATTTCGCTCGTCGGCCCAACGCGCAGCGACGAGGAAGCCGTTGAGCGACGTATCGGCGAGCTCCTCCCAGAGATACGCCTCCGAACGAAGCGCGGGATCGGTCGGCGCGATCGTCCCGGGCGCGAGCTCGTCGATCTTCTGCAGGATGCGGCTCGAGTCGAAGATCGGCTCGCCGTCGACGAGCAGCACGGGGACTTGTCCGGCCGGATTCAGCTTCTTGAACTCCGACGGACGCGTTCCATGGATCGACGTGTAGGGCAAGCCCGCGGCTCTCAGCGCGCGATGCACCTTCATGCAAAACGGCGAATACGACTCCACACCTGCGATGTCGGTCGATGCGAGCTCACACAGGATCAGCGTCGGTTTCATGGGCAACCCTCCACGGATCGGAGTACTTGAGGGCGTTGTCAACCTTGTGTCATATTTGGCCGCGTGAAGAGAACGGAGCGGCTTTTTGCCTTGGCGGAGGCGCTGCGGGCGCGACGCACGGGCGTGACCGCGGAGCAGCTCGCCGATCGCTTCGGAGTCGCGCCGCGCACGATCTATCGCGACCTCGATGCGCTCCGTGCCGCCGATCTTCCGTTGCAAGCCGAGCGAGGTCGCGGCGGAGGCTTTGCGCTCGATCGATCCTATTCACTGCCGCCCGTGAACTTCACGGCGCGCGAAGCGGCGCTGCTCGTGGTGCTCGGAAAATGGATGGAAGAGATGCGCCTCGTGCCGCTGACGGTCACGCTTCATTCCGCCGTCGACAAAGTGCGCGCGGCGTTGCCGACGGCGTCACAACGTGAATTGCAGCGACTCGCCGAGCGCCTTCAGTTCGTCGGCGTGCCCGCCCACGCGAGCAAAACGGAGGTCCGCAAAGCGGTCGAGCGCGCGTTCTTCGACGATCTTCCGCTGCGCATCACGTACATGAGCCCGAGCTACGTCATCACGAAGAGGCGCGTGCGCGTGCGGGCGATCGTGATGGAGCGAAGCGAGACACGTCTCAATTGCGATGATCTCGATATCAACGAATCCAGGCAATTTCGGCTGGATCGCGTGGCCGAAGCGACGGTCGAAAAGCCGGCGTGAGCGTCGCCTCGATCAGGGGACGAGCGTCTGCAGCGAATCGACCGCGTGCACGGGCGCGGAATCGCCCGCCATCAAGTGCGCGATCGATTGATAGACGAGGCGCTGCTTTTCGACAGGGCGCTTCCCCTCGAAGACCGGCGAGACGACGACGATCGAAAAATGTCCACCGCCGCCCGTGACCTCGATCTTCGCGTCGGGAATGGCTTTCGAAATCGAGTCGCGGATCGCGTCGGTGACCGATCCCTGGAATGTCGTGAGGTGAATTCCCATCGAGGCTCAGTACCGCGGAACCTTCGGATCGATTTGCGTGGACCAGGCCTCGATGCCGCCTTCGAGATTGTGGACGTTGCGGAAGCCTTGCTTGAC
The DNA here is from genome assembly GCA_025934595.1 of Polyangiaceae bacterium. GTDB lineage: Bacteria > Myxococcota_A > Polyangia > Polyangiales > Polyangiaceae > JAICXU01. The sequence goes on from JAICXU010000910.1 coordinate 1,687, forward strand.
GAGCTGCTCGGCGGCGGCGCGGCTGCGACCGCCGTGATGGCAGTGCAGCACGATCATCCTATTTTTGTCGGCGGTCTCGAGCTTCGCGCGGACCGCTTCGTCCAGCATCTCGGCGCGCTCGATCTTCGCGCGGTCTCTCTCGGCGGTCGGCCGCACGTCGTAAAGATCGAGCTCTTCGCCGCGATCGATCAGCTCTTTGAGCTGCTTCACATGCATCGCCTTCACGCGCGGCGGCTCGTTCGGGTTGTCGATCTTGAAACCGCCGCTTTCGCCGGGAACGAAGTCGATCGAGATGCCGTCGGCGCGACGTGCAGATGCCACGTCGAAGAGGAACGTGACGCCGGAGGCGACGACGGCGATGTCTTGCGCGTTCTTCTTGTCGATCGAGAGCTCCACTTGGAACTCAGGACCGATTTCGAGACGCGGATGCTCGTCGGCCGTCG
>JAICXU010000913.1 GCA_025934595.1 Polyangiaceae bacterium
GCAGTCCATCTCCGCGGCGATCGAATTGAGCGGGGACCGCTGCAGATAGCCCGCTTCGAAGTCGGATGGCTGTCGCGTCCTCGTCGAGCGCCTCGAAATCGCGCATGAGCCGAGCACGTCGAGCGACACCGGCTCGCGCGTCGCCACGTACGATCGCATCGTGCAGAGCTTCGATCCGAATCGGCTCGACGCGCGCGATGCGAAGCTCGTCACGCGTCTCTTGCCGATCGCGCGCGCGTTTTCGCGACGTTACTTGCGGCTCGCCGTCGAGGGTCGCGAGAACATCGTGCGAGGTCCTGCCGTTTTCGTCTCGAATCACAACGGCGGAATCGCGGGTCCCGATCTCGCGTGCACCTTGTCGATGCTCTGGCAGGAGCTCGGCCCCGACGCGCCCGTCTACGCGCTCGCGCACGATTTCGTGATGCGACAGCTCACGCCGCTCGGGCGCGCGCTTCAACATCTCGGCGCCGTTCGCGCATCGCCCGAGAATGCAGCGCGCATCTTGGAGAGCGGCGGCAGCTTTCTCGTGTATCCCGGCCGCGATCTCGAAGCGTATCGCCACTCGCGGCGACGAAACGAAATCGTGCTCGGCGCGCGAAACGGATTCGTCAGCGTGGCGCAAAGCACACGTACACCGATCGTCCCGATCGTCGCGTTCGGTGCGCATCGCAGCGCCTACATTTTTCACGAGGGCCGTGCGCTCGCGAGCGCGCTCGCGATGAAACGATGGGCGCGCGTCGAACGATTTCCGTTGGCGCTCGCGTTGCCGTGGGGGCTCGCGCTGGGTCCTTGGCTTCCCTATGCGCCCTTGCCGTTTCGGGTGCGCATTCGCGTGCTGCCGCCCGAACGCATCGACTCTCGTGAAAATCCAATGGTTGCACGCGAGCGCATTCGCGGCCGCATGCAAGCTGCGCTCGACGAAATGCGCGGGCTCGAGACGTGAGAGGAGCTACGAATGGGATCGCGTGGGAAGATCGCGGACGATCCGGCGCACCTCCCTTGATCTTGATTCGCCCGCTCGGCGGCAGCGCGGCATTGTGGGGCCGGTTCGCCGACGACCTCGCGAGCCATTTTCGTGTCGTCACGTTCGACGCACGCGGAAGCGGAATTTCGTCGGGCTCGCCGCGATGCTCGATTCGAGGCCTAGCCGACGACGCATGCAGCGTGCTCGACGCGTGCGGCATCGATCGCGCGAGCGTGTTCGGGATTTCGCTCGGCGGAATGGTCGCGCAGCGTCTCGCGATCTCGTCTTCGTCTCGTGTGCGCGCGCTGGTGCTCGCGTCCACCGCCGCGCGAGGGATGGCCTTCGAGCGTGCAGGCCTGCGTCGCGCGGCGGGATTTGCGGCGTGCTTGACGCGTTCGTCAGGTCGCACCGAGCGCTGTCTCGTGCGCCGCGTTTTGTCGCCGACGTTTCGCGACGCGCACGCGGAACGCGCGAATCAGATCGCCGATTTGGCGGCCCGCGTGCCGACGTCGCGCGCTACGATTGTCGCGCATGCCTTCGCCGCGCTTCGACACGACGCATCGGCCGAGCTCGCAAGCGTTCGTGCGCGCACCCTGGTGCTCGCCGGTGACCAGGATCATCTCCTCGGAGCCGCGCCGGCAAGAAAGCTCGCGCGCTGCATACCGAATGCGAAGCTGCGCATCCTCGAAGGCGCAGGCCACGACCTCACGCTCGAAGCTCCCGACGAGACGGCGCGTGCGATCACGGAGTTCTTGCAGGAGAATTGAGCGGTGGCCTCGGTGATGCTGCGTCGCGACGCGCTCGGTCTCGGCTTGCGTCGCACGCATTTGCCGTACGTGCTCGAGCACGCGCCGCCGATCGACTATTTCGAAATCATCAGCGAGAATTTTTTGGGGCCTTCGCCCATGCCGCGCTCGCGTCTCGCACGCATTCGTTCACGGTATCCCGTCGTGCTGCACGGCGTCGGCCTCGACCTCTTGGGTCACGAGCCGATCGACGAAGCGTACGTGGAATCGATCGCGCGCCTCGCCGACGCGGTCGATGCACCGTTCGTCACCGATCATTTGTGCTGGACGCGTGATCACGGCCGCAGCCATCACGACCTCTTGCCGGTGCCGTACACACGAGATCTCGTCGACCTCGCGGCCGAGCGCGCCCATGC
>JAICXU010000048.1 GCA_025934595.1 Polyangiaceae bacterium
GAGAAAACGAGCGCACAAGCGAGCGCGAGCCTGACGAGCCAGCCGAAAGCGCGGCCGGATTTGCGTGTAGAATGCATAAAAAAAGATCTCATTTCGTCGGGAAAAGTTGCCTATTTTGCCACGCGGGGAGCTCGCGCAGATCGGCCCAGACTTCTTTTGCGGACGTGTAGCGATACGCGTCGCGACGGCGGAGCATCTTCGCGATGAGACCGCCGAGCGGCGTTCCGATCGCCTCGGCGCGCTTGCGCGGCTCGCCGTCACTCACGACGCGCACGAGCTCTTGATAGGGAATGCCCGGCGCGATCGCAGGCTCGCCGGTCACCATCCAATAGAGGAGGAGGCCGACTTGATAGAGATCGCTCTGCTTGCTCGTGTAGCCGCTCGAGACGACCTCGGGCGCCATGATTTTGTGGTGCACCACGTTCGGGCGAATCGCGGGAGCGCCCGCGAGATTGTGGCTGATGCCGAAGTCGGAGATTTTGACGACGGGACGATCGCTCGAATGCGTGACGAGCACGTTCCCGGGATGAAGGTCGTCGTGCACGATGTCGTTGTCGTGCAGGAACTGCACGGCGGCGAGGAGCTGGCGTACGAGCTCGATGGCGAGGCCCTCTTGCATCGGCGTGCCGAGCATCGGCGTGAGCGGATGGTCGCAGCGTTCGAGAGCCAAATAGAAGAGGTTTCCTTGCTCGAACGCGTCGTGAATGTAGACGACGTTCGGATGCCGGAGGCTCATGAGCCGCTGCACCTCGCGCGCCCACTCCGCATAGACCTCTGCGTAGGGACGATTCGCCGGGCGGATCATTTTGACTGCATAGGTCTGATCGAACGGACCCACCGCTTCGTACACGGCGCCGAACTCGCCCGTGCCGAGCACTTGGCGAACGGTGTAGTGCCCGCGCTTCGACGTGAGGATCGCGCCGACCTTCGGATATTGCACGGTGATGCGCGGACCGGATCCCGGCGCCGGCATACTCGCGTTCGGCGACGTGGGCGGACGCTGCAATTGAATGGTGCCGGTGAGGGCACCGGCAGGACGCCCGTCCAGAGTAGGCGGTCGCGAGATCTGCATCGCCGGCATCGTGTGCGTCGTCGTCCCGGGTTGCGAAGCGTGGCGCGGCGGCGGCGCCGGCGGAAGCTGCGGCGACGACGACGGCTGCTGCGGGATCACACTTGGTTGCTGCGAGTACGGCGCCGGTCTCGATTGCGCCGGCATCTCGCCGGTATCTTCGAGCGGCGGCGGCATCGTTCCGGTCTTCGAGGGCACGACCGCGATTCTAGCATCGCGGCGGCGCAAGCGGTTCTATAGGATGCGGGCTCGATGACGACGCGAGCCAAAAGGAATCTCCCCGCGGAGTCGGTGCGGCTCGAAGAAGCGAAGCGCGGGATCAAGTGGCGTCGCTGGGGCACGTATTTGAGTGAGAGGCAGTGGGGAACCGTGCGCGAGGACTACTCGCAGAGCGGCGACGCGTGGCAATACTTTCCCTACGAGCACGCCGTGAGTCGCGCGTATCGCTGGGGAGAAGACGGCCTCCTCGGTCTTTGTGACAACCGCGGTCTCGTGAATTTTTCGGTGGCTCTTTGGAACGGCGAAGATCCGTTCTTGAAGGAGCGTCTCTTCGGGCTCACCGGCCCCGAGGGCAATCACGGCGAGGACGTGAAAGAGGTCTACTACTACCTCGATCAAACGCCGACGTGCTCGTATGCGCGTGCAGTCTACAAGTATCCGCAAAAGCGATTTCCGTACGAGGAGCTGCGCGCGCGCGCCCGTGACGCAGGTCGCTACGCAGCGGAGACGCAAATCTGGGACACGCACGCGTTCGAGCAAAATCGGTATTTCGACGTGCAGATCGAGTACGCGAAAGCGGGCGTCGAAGACATTTTGATCCGCATCACGGTGTCGAATCGCGGCCCGTCTGCCGCGAAGCTTCATCTCCTGCCGACGATCTGGCTGCGCAACACGTGGTCATGGACGGCGGAGACGCGCGAGGCTCCCGACGGCGCGTTTTGGGCGGAATGGGCGCGCGATACGTACTCGGTGATCGCGGGCGAGCAGATGCATCTCGGCGCGCGATGGCTTCACGTCGAAGGCCAGCCCGAGCTCCTCTTCACCGACAACGAGACGAACACGAAGCGTCTCTACGACTCGGACAAGTCACCACGCTACGCGAAGGACGCGTTTCATGCGTACGTCGTCGATCGCGATGTCAGCGCCGTGAATCCGGGCAAGCGTGGAACGAAAGCGGCGGCGCATTTCCAGGTGACGCTCGATTCGGGCGAATCCAAGGTGTTTCGTCTGCGGCTCAGCGACGCGCGCATCGACGTTCCGTTCGAGCGATCGACCGGTCCCACGTTCGACGAGATCATGGCGACCCGCATCGAAGAAGCCGACGCATTCTTCACGAGCGTGATGCCGCCCTCGCTCACGCGCGAAGCGCGATCGGTATATCGGCAAGCGATCGGGGGCCTTCACTGGACGAAGCAATATTATTTCTTCGACATCGATCGATGGCTCCGTGGCGATTCGGCGTCGACGGCTCCGCCTGCGGATCGCAAGCGCGGTCGCAATCACGAATGGAAGCATCTCTACAACAGCGAGGTGCTCTCGATGCCCGACAAGTGGGAGTACCCGTGGTACGCGGCGTGGGATCTCGCGTTCCACGCCGTGCCGCTCTCGCTCGTCGACGGCGAGTTCGCGAAATCGCAGCTCTCGCTTCTTTTGCGTGAATGGTACATGCATCCGAATGGGCAGCTGCCCGCGTACGAGTGGAACTTCTCCGACGTGAATCCGCCCGTGCACGCGTGGGCGACGCGCCGCGTGTATCAAATCGACGGGAAAAATAGGGGTGAGCGCGATCGCGCGTTCCTCGAGGGCGTCTTCCTGAAGCTGATGCTCAACTTCACGTGGTGGGTGAATCGCAAAGACGAGGCGGGAAACAACATCTTCGAAGGCGGGTTCCTCGGCTTGGACAACATCGGCGTGTTCGATCGCTCGAGCGCGCTGCCGACCGGCGGAAGGCTGGAGCAGGCCGACGCGACGAGCTGGATGGGCATGTATTGCTTGAATCTCCTCGCGATCGCGCTCGAGCTCGCCGTCGACAATCCGAGCTATCAAGACGTCGCGAACAAATTCTTCGAGCACTTCCTCTACATCGCCCATGCCATCAACGGCGGCGCGGGCGACGGCACGGAATTGTGGGACGAAGAAGACGGCTTCTTTTACGACGTGCTGCATTTGCCGAGCGGCGACGGCGTGAAGCTGAAAGTGCGTTCCATGGTCGGGCTCATTCCGCTCTTCGCCGTCGAGACCGTCGACGCGGACATGCTCGAGCATTTCCCCGCGTTCGTGAAACGCATGCGATGGTTCCTCGAAAATCGTCCCGAGCTCGGCGCGCACGCCGACAATTTGAAGAGGGAAGGCGACCGCCACATTCTCTCACTCGTGCCGCGCGAGCGTCTCGTGCGCGTCCTGAAACGCGTGCTCGACGAAGAAGAATTTCTTTCGCCGTATGGCGTGCGCGCGCTGTCACGTGCGCATGCGAAGGAGCCGTACTCGATCACGATCGGCGGCATCACTCACAAGGTCGGCTACGAGCCCGCGGAGTCGCAGTCGGGTCTCTTCGGTGGCAACTCGAATTGGCGCGGACCGGTGTGGTTTCCCGTGAATTTCCTGCTGATCGAATCGCTTCAAAAATACCATCGCTTCTACGGCGACGACTTGAAGGTCGAGTGTCCGACGGGCTCCGGAAACTTCATGAACCTCTGGGAAGTGGCGTGCGAAATCTCGAAGCGCCTCTGCAGCCTCTTCTTGCGTGACGAGCACGGCAAGAGACCGTCGGACGGCGGGTTCGCGCAAGCGCACGAAGACCCGCATTTCTCGGACTTCGTGACGTTCCACGAATACTTCCACGGCGACACCGGCGCGGGGCTCGGCGCGAGCCATCAAACCGGATGGACCGCGCTCGTCGCGAAGCTTTTGCAACAGAGCCCGCTGTGGCCGGAGAAAGACAATCGCGACGAGGTGTGACGCTTCGCTAAAGCAAAAAAACCAGAGCCTTCGCGCGGGACGCGGCAACGAGGCGTCGAATGTCGACGGGATCGGAAGTGAGGATGTTCGAGTCGGTGCGAGTCGCGAGCTCGACGACGATGGCATCGATGACGTCGCTCGTCTTCGATTTCGCCAGAATTTCGCCGGCTCGATGAGCGCCCGCTTCGTCGAGCGAAACGACCTCGCAACCGCGTAAGAAGCGACGAAGCTGCACTTGCCGCGAGCTACGGCTCGCTTGCGCGACGACCTCGCTCGGCACGAGCGGCAGCAGCCCCTTTTCGAGGCGAGCGCGATGCATCAGCCAGCAACTCGGATCATTTTTGTCGGCCGCGATGAGAACGCCGGCGTCGTAAACGATCCCCATCATCGACGAACGGGGCGCCGGCGCTTCTTCCTCGGGCTAGCCTGCTCTTCGACTCGCTGTCGCGCGGCGCGAAGCTCCGCTTCCGAGAATTCGCCGTGATCCTCTTCCCATTCCCGAACGGCGAGCAGCCCGTCTCGCAAAGCGAGGCTTCGTCGGGCGGCATTCGTCATCCATGCCGACACGCTCTGCCCTTGTAGGCGCGCGGCTCGGAGGACCCGATCGTGGACCTCGCTGTCCATCGAAATGGCCATTTTGACGGCGGGCGATCCTCGGGGCACGTCCAAACCATACTACTACGGTAGGAGGATTGCCACCCGCGCATTCATCGACAAAAAGTCGACGAGCGCTGCAGCTGGAGGGGCTGCAAGCGCTCATCGGAGGATGCGGATCGAGGCGTCGGAATCAGTAGCCCATGCCGGCCATGCCGCCTTGATTGAGCTTCAACGCTTGCGAGCGTTGGACCGGCGCGGGAGCGGCGGCGGCGGCGTTCGTCGCTTTGCGGGCCGCGGCGACCGTGTGCGCTTGCGCGGTGAGCTCCTCTTTCGCCTTCTTGTCCGTGGTCGCTGCCGCACGTTTCTCGAGCTTCGTTTCGGCTTGCGCGAGCGAGTCGTCGGCGGCGTGGAAGTTGCCGGTGTTCACCGCCTGCGCGGCTTGCATCTCGAGCTTCGACGCTTCTTGCACGGCCATGATCGATTGCGTCTTCGCGTTCGCGCGGTTCGCGACCACGTTCGGATCGTTCGTCCAGCTCACCTTCGCCACCGTCTCTTGAATGCGCTCGAGATCGCCCTCGTTCGGATCCTTGAAGTGGAGGCGAACGCTCGCGATCGGTTTCTGCACGGCGCCGTCCGCGTTGGCGTCGCGCTCCGCCGATTGCACGCGAAGACGAACGAGCGCTTCACGATGTTGGCCGCCGAAGAGCGCGCCGAGCGGAATCTTCATCGAGCCGTCGCTGCCCATGTCGCCGCGGATGCCGTCGGCGCTGATCAATTGGACGCCGGGAGCGGGAACGACCTCGACGAACGCGTCGCTCGCGACCGTCGATTGCAAGAGATCGAGCTCGTGTTTCAACATCGACGCCATCTCTTCGGGCTGATCGATGTGATAGAGGCGACCGCTCGAGCGAACGGCGAGCGCGTTGAGCGTTTGCTCGGAGTAATCGTTGCCGACGCCGAGCGAGGTGACCTGCGCATGAAAGCGAACCCCGCGCTCGGCGAGCTGACCGAGCTCCGCGGGCGAAGAGGGGCCGACGTTCGCTTGACCGTCCGAGATGACGACGACGCGACGAACCGAGTGCGTCTCCGGTGCACGCGCCACGTGCGACTCACCGAGCGCGAGGCCGTCGAACATGTTCGTCGAGCCGCCGGTGCCGAGCTCCGAGACGATGCTCTCGATGCGCGCGCGCGACTCGGCGTCGATGACCGTGGGCTGCACGACCGGCTTCGCTTCGTCGTCGAAGCGATCGATCGACACGATGTCGCCGTCTTTCAAATTGGCGATGAGCGTCTTCGCAGCCGCGCGCGCATTTTCGATCTTCGCGCCTTGCATCGATCCGGACGTGTCGATGACGAGCGCCAAGTCGACCGGCACGTGCTCGCGTTGCGGCGCGGCTTCCGGCGCGTCGACCCACACGCCGAGCGTGGTCTCTTCGTCTCCGACGAGGAGCGCATCGCTCTCTGCTCCCGCGCCGATCCATTCTTTGTTCGCCGTCGCGGCATCCGTGCCGGCGACCGCGACGGGCGAGGCGCCCGTTTGCGATGCCGCGGTGTTCGAGCCATGCGCTCCGCCGTGCGCGCCGCATCCCACGATCATCGCTCCGAGTACGCCCACAAAAACCACATGCCCGTATCGCATCGCCAGTCTCCTTGCCTTTCGGTTCAGAATTGAACGGGCGACGGGAACAAAAGATCTTCGAAGGACATTTTTCACGAAATTCAGGGGAATCTGGGCCGAATCGCGACCGGTTGTTTGCCGCGCGCGGTCGGCTAGATTGAAACGACGCGAATGGAGGCGGGGACCTTTCACGCTCACGCGCGCGTCATCGGCGCCGGCGTCGAACCTCGGGAGTCCTCCATCCGTGCGGACGCACGCGGTCTCGTGATCGATCGCGAAGAAATTCCGCGGCGCAAGATCATCGGCGCGGTCACCGAGCTCCTTGGCGCGGACGAAGCGTGTCGCGTGACGATCGTCATCCGCAAAAGTTGGATGTTCTTCTCGTCCATATCCATCGAGGTTTCGGATCGCGAGGCAGGGCTACAGCTCGCGCAGGCTCTCGGACTCGGTTCGGATCAAGGTGCGCTCAGCGTCGCGCTCAATCATCAAACCACCAAGGTCGACGTGATTCTCCTAGTCGCCGGTATCCTGGTCGGCATGATCGGGGTTCCGGCTCTCGTGGCGATTTCGTGGCCGAGGGCGGCGATGGGAGTCGGATCGCTTCTTGTCGGTGCTAGTCTTCCTTTGGCTTTCGTCGCGTTCGAGCTTCTCTTTCGGACCCGTGTCACCGTCGGTCTCGAGGGTGTCTCGCGGGAGACATGGCGAACGCGCGAGCACATTTCGTTCGACGCTGTCGAGGAGGTGACGCGAACGGTCTTGGGCGCTTCGCTTCACCTCAAGAACGGCAAGGTGATCCACCTCTTCAACTACGTGTCGAGAAACCAGAACGAAACCGTCGGCGAGCTTCTCTATCGGCGCATCTGGCAAGGTCACTTCGCGCATTCCGAGCTGTGCAAGAAGCGATCGACGATCGACGACGTGCATGTTCTCGGCGCGCGCTCCTGGGTTCGAACGTTGCGCGAAGATCCAGACGAACGAGCAACGAGCTACCGCGCTGCGGCGCGAACGCTTCCGCAGCTCGAGGACGCCGTCTTCGATGCAACCCAGCCCTTACAAGTTCGCGTTGCGGCCGCGATCGCATTGCGTGCGAAGGAAGGCACGAGCGCAGAGAAGCGCATACGTGCAGCGGCCTCTGCGTCCGCGTCGCCGAAGCTCCGTGTCCTCTTCGAGAGAATCGCAGAAGAAGCAACGGACGAAGAGCTCGCGCGGCATATCGAGGAGCTCACGGTAGATCCGATCTAGCGCGCGCTTGTCGAGCCGCGAGATGGAACGAAGCGTGACGCGTAAGCGCGAAATCGGCGTTGCGATCGGCGCCGGCGTCGCTTCGCTCTTGATTTGCTAGAGTGCAGCGATGCGCGTTTGGATTCTCCTCCTGTCGCTCAGCCTCCTCGCTTGCCCGCCGGCTTCCGACAAGAGCAGCGCTCCGACGAAAGCCGCGGCGTGCGCGAAGGTCGGCGACAGCTGCGAGTTCTCTCCCGGCAAGCTCGGTAGCTGCGTGCACCGTGACGATTGCACGATCGAGCCGTGTCTCGTTTGCCAATCGCAACACTGATGACGAGGCGCCGAGCTTCATTTCGCGACCCAGCGCGCCGGGCCACGACGAAGCCGGCGTTTCGCTGTTGACCGATTCGGCCGGGGTCGCGATGCTGGCTCTTCACCAAACGAGGAGGCGGGGCATGTCAGGAGCTCGAGGCGTCAAAAGCGTGAACATGGACAACAAGGTGCTCGAATGCCCTCGTGACCACACGACGATGGACGAGGTCACGGTCGGCGACGCCCACCTCGACTTGTGCGGAAAGTGCGGCGGTCAATTCTTCGACACGGGCGAAATGTTCGCGGCGTTCGGCGTCAAAGCCGATCCCTCGTACTGGGATCGCGACGAGACCGGCGGCGGCGTCAAAGAAGGCAACATCGGCTGCCCGCGCTGTCGCAAGCACATGCTCCTCCAAGACGTGAAATACGACGGCACGCACGTCGAGATCGATCGCTGCGGTCATTGCGGCGGCGTCTGGCTCGACAAGGGCGAGGTCGAATCGCTGATGACGATCGGCGAGAAGATCAAACCTCTTCTCGACAAGCAAAAGGCAGACGCGCAAGCCGAGCTCGACAAAATGGGCGAGGTCGATTTCGGTGGCGCCGGCCTCATCGCGCGCTTCCTCGGGCTCTTCTCGAAGAAGAAGTAGCCGAGCCCGCGCGCAACGTGATCATCATCCTCACACCCGACGTCGCCGAAGATGGCGCCGAGGTCGCGGCCGTCCTCTCGATCGTCGCGCGCTTTCCCGCCGTCACGCCGAAAGTGCACGCGTACCGCGGCGCCGAGCACGGCGTCGTCGAGGTGCATCTCGTCGGCGATGACAAGAGCGTGCCCGAAGAGCCTTTTCGTCAGCTCCCGTGCGTCGTGCAAGTCGTGCGCGTGTCCGAGAAATATCGGCTGATCGGAAGACACGGCGCGAGGATCGACGCGATCGGCTTCGAGTATCGCGGTCTCAGGTTCGGACAAGACACGCTGCATTTGTTTCCGGGACTTTGCGCGGTCGACACGCGCGAGAACGTCGACAAAATGTTCGCGGCGCTCGCACGCGCCAAGATCAAGACGACGCGCGCCGGCGCCTACAAGCCGCGCACGAGCCCGTACGACTTCCAAGGGCTCGGCGCGGAGTGCCTCCCGTGGGTATTCGAGTCGGCCGGACGGCACGGCATCGAGATCATCGCGATGGAAATTTTGCGCGAGAAGAACATCGACGAGATCGTCGGCGCCCTACGAAAAGCGGGCAATCCATGCGGCGTGTTCTTGCAGATCGGAACGCGCAACGCGCAGAACTTCGAGCTCCTTCGTTACGCCGGTCAGCAAAAGGAATTTCCCGTCCTCTACAAGCGTGGCATGGGCATCACGATCGAAGAGTCGCTCAACGCGTGCGAGTACATCGCGAGCGAAGGCAACCGCAACATCATGTTTTGCCTCCGCGGCGTCAAAAGCCATCTCGGCGAGCCGCATCGCAACTTCGTCGACTTCGCGCACGTGCCGGTCGTCAAACGGCTCACGCGTCTCGGCGTGTGCATCGATCCCTCGCATTCCACGGGTCGCCGCGCGGTCGCGCCCGACGGGCTCACCGAGATTCATCACGTGACAGCGCAAGGAATCATCGCCGGCGCGAACATGGTGCTCGTCGATTTTCATCCGGCGCCGGGCGCGGCGCTCTGCGACGGGCCGCAAGCGCTCACGCTCGAGGAGCTCCCGGCATTCGCAGAAGACGCGATGAAAGTGCGAGCGTGCTACGAGTCGCGCGTCGCGAAGACGTGATTCAAGGCGGCCGTCGCGTTCAACGCTTTCCGACTCGAATCCGCGCGATGTAATTTGCCTCGCTGACTGTAACGCCCGGGGTGGGGGTCGTTTTGCTCGATCCTCGGCGTCCCCACCCGCCGATCGCGCAGCGCACGAAACGTCGCTTTTTCTCGGTGAATCGTGAGCATCGATCTAGGCACACCCGTTGCTCGTCGACGACCCATGAAGCCTCGATTCCGCATCCGCAGCCTTCGATTTCTTTCCATCCTCGCGCCGATCGCGATCTACGCGTGTGGCGACGACGCGCAGAGCGGCGACGTACCGGCGACCGATGGTGGCAGCGACGTTGCGCTGGACGATTCCGGATCGATCGGCGACGCAGGCCTCGCCGGCGACGCCGCCGATTCGTCGGTGCCGAGCGACGACGTTCCTTTCGCGAGCGAGCGCGCGTCGTGCACGTTCAAGCAAGGCGCGCTCGCGAAGGACACGTTCGGTCCGTCGATCGCGGACACGACGTATCCCATCGACACCGTCGTCATCGTCTCGCAAGAGAATCGATCGTTCGACGAGTACTTCTCGCACTTGCCCGGATACGGCCAACCCGACGTCGACGTGCCGCCGGCGGGCGTCACGCTCAACGACTCCGACGGCGGCGGCGCCCACGCGCCCTTTCATCAAACCGATTACTGCTTCGCCGACACCGCGCACGACTGGAGCTCGATGCACAAGGATTGGGACAACGGCAAGAACGACGGCTTCGTCGCCGCGAACGAGCCGAACGGCGCGCGCACGCTCGGCTGGTTCGATCAGACCGACATCTCGTTCTATTACGACATGGCTTCGACCTACGGAGTCGGCGACAAATATTTCTCGGGCCTGCTCGGTCCCACCGGTCCGAACCGCCTCTACTTGTATGCGGGCACGTCGTAC
>JAICXU010000187.1 GCA_025934595.1 Polyangiaceae bacterium
ACATGCCGGGTGTCGCGCGCACGCCGTTCGGCGGCGGCCTCCTCGTCGTGCGCGGATCGAATCCGCAAGACACGCAGGTGTTCGTCGACGGCACGGAAATTCCGCTTGTTTATCACTTCGGAGGGCTCTCTTCGGTCGTGCCCACCGAGCTCATCGAAAAGCTCGATTTTTATCCCGGCAACTTCAGCGCCGAATACGGCCGCGGCATGGGCGGCATCGTCGACGTCGGCATTCGCAATCCGAAAAAAGACAAGCTGCACGGCATGGCGCAGATCGATTTCATCGACGCGCGCGCCGTCGTCGAAGGTCCGATCTTCAACACCGGTTGGAATTTCGCGATCGCGGGGCGCAGATCGTATTTCGATCTTTGGCTGAAGCCCGTCTTGAGCGCGACGGGCGCCGGCGTCACCGTCGCGCCCGTTTATTACGACTACCAAGCGATGGTGCAGAAGGATTTCGATTCGCACCGATCCTTCCGCCTCCTCTTTTTCGGATCCGACGACAGGCTCGATCTCTTGATCAAGAGCGCGAACGCTTCGAATCCCGCGCTCGCCGGCGGCATCGGCGCGCACACCGGATTTTTCCGCGTGCAAGGCCGCTACGTCGACAAGCTCTCGAAGGACACGGAGTTTCGTCTGCTCTCCGCCGTCGGTCAGGACTACATCGATTTCAATCTCGGTCCGAACTTCGCCACGATCTCGGACTACCCGATCAGCGGACGCATGGAGATCGCGCAGAAGATCACGAACGGCGTGATCTTGAACACCGGTCTCGACATCCTCTACGCGCCGTACGACGTCGACGTGCGCTTCCCGCCGTTTCCGAAGCCGGGACAGCCGCCGCCGGGCCCGGGTCTCTCGCAGCCGTCGGTCGAAACGCAAGTGAGCGACGCGGTGTACGAGCCCGCTGCGTATCTCGAAGGCGAGCTCACGCCGCTGCGAGGCACGCGCATCGTCCCCGGCGTGCGCCTCGATTACACGAAAGCGACGAAGCAATGGGATTTGGCGCCGCGCGTGAACGCTCGCCAAGATCTCACGAAAGGCTTCCCGCGGACGACGCTGAAAGGCGCGGCAGGCCTATTTTTCCAGCCTCCGCAGCCGCAAGAGACCGACGCCGTGTTCGGTCAGCTCGGCCTCGTCTCGAATCGCGCGTATCAATACGACGTCGGCGTCGAGCAAGATCTCACGCGCCAAATCGACGTGTCGCTCGACGGTTGGTACAAGCAGCTCGATCAGCTCGTCATCAATGGAGCGCTCAACCAAGGTCGCGGCCGCGCGTACGGTCTCGAGACGCTCATTCGTTACAAGCCCGACGCGCACTTCTTCGGTTGGATCGCCTACACGCTCTCGCGCAGCGAGCGCCAAGACACGCCGGCCTTGCCCGTGCGTCTCGCGCAGTACGATCAAACGCACATCCTCACGATCTTGGGGAGCTATCGACTCGGTCGTGGCTGGGAGTTCGGCGCGAGGTTCCGTTTGGTGTCGGGCGATCTCTACACGCCGCTCGCGTACGGATTTTACGACGAGAACAACGGCGCGCAGCTCGCGCTGAACAGCTACCCGCCGTACACGAATCGGCTGCCCGTCTTTCACCAGCTCGATCTCCGCGTCGACAAGACGTGGAAGTTCACGCACTGGCAGCTCTCGTCCTATCTCGACGTCCAGAACGTCTACAACCAGGGAAACGTCGAGGGCATCAGCTACAACTACAACTACACGAAGAGCGTGTACGCGCAGGGGCTGCCGTTTTTGCCGAGCCTCGGATTGCGAGCCGAGTTTTGAGAGCAGCCCTGAAGATGAAACGCGCGCTCCCGTTTCTCGGTCTCCTTCTCGCGTTCTCGGCGGCGTCGTGCGGGCCTTCGGATTTCGATCCGGAGACGCTCGTCGAGTCGGTGCGCGTCCTCGCGTCGTCGGCCGACGAACCGTACGCGAAGCCCGGCGACACGGTGAACGTGCACGTGCTCGCGTACGACGGCCGCCCGGTGAAACCAGCGCCGATGAAATTGTATTGGCTGCCGTTCGCGTGCGAAAACCCGGTCGGCGACGCGTATTACGGATGCTTCGCGTCGATCGCGAACGGCGGATCTTCCGACGCCGGAATCACGCAGCAAGGCACCGACGGCGGAATTCCCGGTGGTGGCGGCGGTGGGTTCTCGATTCCGCCGGGCACCGACATCACGGATTTCCTGCCGACCGGACCGAGCTTCGCCGTCAAAGTACCGGACGACGCGGTCTCGTCGCATCCCGCCGTGCAAGGCGCGAGCGCGCCGTATGGCCTCGTCATCGTGTTCAACATGGCGTGTGCCGGCCGCATCAAGACGCTCCAGATCAATCCGGGACAGCCCGAATCGGTGCCGATCGGATGCTTCGACGACAACGGCAATCAGCTCACGCCCGACGACTACGTGCTCGGCTACACGCGCGTGTATGCGTACGAGCCCGACGCGGGCACGGGCGTCGTGAACACGAATCCGGTGATCTCGGACGTGAAGGTGAACGGGCAGATCATCGATCCGCACGTCGGCTTCACGGTGAGCACGTTCGGACAGACGGCGGATGTCGACGTCGACGTTCCGCCGGAGAGCCAAGAGGTGACGCTCGACAAGGACTCGAACGGCGCGCCGCTGAAAGAGTCGATTTACGCCTCGTATTTCGTGTCGATCGGCCGTCTCGACGATCAGGTGCGCATCATCTACGACTCGTTCCGCGGCGCGGTCGACGATCACCACACGACGTTCCACGGGGGCCTCGTTCCGGAGGACGGTTTCATGTGGATCGTCGTGCACGACAATCGCGACGGCGCCGCGTGGGTCCAAATCCCGATTCACGTGAAATGAAGCGGGACCGTGAAATGAGCCTCGCGCGAGGTATGATCCTCTCGTAGATGCGCCGTCTTCGGTTCGCAGCATCGCTCGTCGTCGTCGTCACGTTCGCGATCGCGGGCGGCTGCAAGAAAAGCGATCCGCCGACCGTCTTGCAGCCCGAGGATCTCGTGCCGTCGGATCTTTCGTTCGATCCGAACGAGATCCTCGATCCCGGCTCATTCACGGACACGCAGACGATCGGCGCCATCGACGTGCAGAGCTTCCTCGAACGCGGGCCGTACAATCGCGCGAGCTTTCTCTCCACGTATCAATCGAACGGCGTGCGCGCCGTCGACGCGATCATCTCGAGCGCGACGAAGTACGGCATCAACCCTCTCGTCTTTCTCGTACGCGCCGAGGTCGATCAAGGCCTCGTCGGCGCGCAGTACTATCCGTTTCCCCCGTCGCGCGTGGAGTACGTGTTCGGATGCGGATGCGGAGCTGGGGGCGGCGCGCCGTGCGATCCGGCGCTCGCGGGGTTCGACAAGCAGGTCGACTGCCTCGGCCGAAAATTGTCGACGAGCCTCGCCGAGATCGCCGCGAACGGAGCGACGGCGGGAGGCTGGGCGCCGAATCAGATGTCGACCACCGTCGACGGTCAATCGGTGACGCCGGCGGACGCGTCGACCGCGGCGCTCTATCAATACGATCCGCGCGTCGGCACGAGCCAGAACGGCAACTGGCTCTTTTGGAACATCTGGCAGGAGTACGCGCTCTTCCTGTCGTACGACGGGCCCATCGGAAATCCGCAGACGAGCGGCGGGTGGATCGGCGATCCGTGCACGAACGATGCGGCGTGCGCGGTGCCCGACGGATTTTGCGCCACGAATTTCCCCGGCGGCATGTGCACGGTCGCATGCACCGATCAATGTCCGCTCGGCGACGATCGCCCCGCATCGTTTTGCGCGGACTTCGGAAGCCAAGGCGGATTCTGTTTGCCCGTGTGCAATCCGACGGTGGCCGGATCCTGTCGCGACGGCTACGTGTGCCAATCGATCGCCGAGCTTGGCGGCGATGCTGGCTCGGAAAACGGTTGCGCGCAGTCGATGTGAGACTCGACTCACGCCCGTACACAATGCGGCGCGAGGACGTCGGCCGCGGACGCCGACACTTGCCCGCTGGCGAGCACGATCTCATGATCCGGCTTGTTTTTCACGGCATTCGCGATCGTCACGAACGACTCGAGATACACCGACTCGCGGCCGAGACCCGGCCTCGTGCCGTCGCTTCCGCGAAAAATGCGTTCCGCGATCGTCGCCGCCTCGCGCGGAGGCGCACCGTGCTTCACGGCGAGCACGTGCACGACGTCTCCGAAGTCCGCGCCGTCTCGCATCGCAAGAACGGCAGTCGCTCGAAGCGCGAGATCGCGGCGGCGCGCTCCCACCAAAAATCCCGCGCGCTCTTCGACGAGGAGGGCGAGGCCTTCCTGCTCATCGATGCCGCGTGCCGTGCCGACGCGAAAAATTCCGAGCGCTTGCTTTTGCGCGCGCGCGCGCGGCATGGCGTGGCCTTCGATCTCGTGCAGCGCCGTGCGCTCCGCCGCTTCTTCCGAAATTTCTCTTCCGCGCGTGACGAGGATCACGCCGTCGCCCGTCGCCGCGAGTGACGAAAGCGACGCGTGAACGAGGACGCGAAACGGAAGCGCACGCCGGCCGATCTCGCGCTTCAAGATCGACACGAGCGACTTCGGATGATCGGAGTCCGATGCGATCCGCAATCCTGGCTTTTCTGCGCGCTCCTTCGACCACGCGATCGCGAGATCGTTCGCGGCTTTCGCGGCGGACGTCGAGATCGGCGCGAATCGCTTCGCCGCGAGCGCGCTCACGGACGGCGTGCCCGCCGCATGCACGAGCTCGGCTTCGAGCGAGAGCTCTTCGGCGCGCGCGCGATAGACGTCGACGAGAGGATCTTTGCCGAGCGCATCGAGCGCGCGCAGCGTCGCGTCGAGAAGCGGACGCGCATCTCCCGTCGACGCCGGCCCGTAGGCCCATGCAGGAACCGGCCTCGTGCCGCGCTCGGCGCATTGCGCGAGCCGCATGCGCTCGGTCGCCGCGTTCGCCGGAGTGAATGCGGCGAGCAGCTGGATCTGCGAGACGGCGCGCGCGAGCGCTTGATCGATGCGCGCGGTCCATTGCGTTTCGCTCACGAAGAGCATCGTAGCCAGTTGACCGGGATGCGCGTGGGCTCTATCGAGCCATCATGGCTCGCGGGCTCGTCGGATTTCGAGAACAGGCGGAAAATCAGGCCAAATTCTTCGTTTCACGCGGCATTCCGATCTACGCGAGCGTGCTCACGACGGCGCTCGAGATGATCGCGGCGGGCGAAGGTCACGTGCCGAGCGTGCTCGAGGAGGCCTGGAAAGATCGCGAGTTCAGCTCGCCCTACGAACGCGCGCTTCTCTTGTGCGCATCGATGCGATTCGAAGCGCTGCGTGATTCGTCGCATCCGCTCGCGGAGAAAATCGGAGACGACGCCGACGGGCAGGGAAGGGTCACGCGTGAGGAGCTCGATCGCGCGATCGATTTCGGAAGGACACTCGATTCGCTCGTTCGTCGATTCGTACAAACGAACGAGGTCTCGCGATCGATCACGTGGCAGCTCGCGGCGACGTGCTTCGAGGGCGACGGGCCCATCGTCGTGATCGATCTCGGGACGAGCGCAGGCGCCACGCTCGTGGGCGATCGCATCGCGCAAAATTGGCAAGCCGCGGACGGCTCGCCCATCGTGCTCGGCGAAGAAAAACGCGCGCGCAAACGCTACGGTCTCGATCGCAGACCGGTCGATCTCGCCGATTCGGATCAAGAGGGCTGGCTCCGCGCGTGTATCTGGCCGGGACAACGAGATCGCGTGCTGCGCTTTCGGCGCGCCGTCGAAGAAGTGAAAAAAGCGAAGGCGGCGGGCGAGCTCGTCGTCTCGAAAATGGGCGCCGAAGACATGGTCGCGTTCGTCCGGCAGATCGCGAACGAAAATCCGGGCGCGCGCATCCTCGTCGCGGAGACCGCGTTCATCGATTATTTGCCGCCCGACATTCGTGCGCCGTTCGAGAAGGACCTCGGCGACTTCATTTCGGCCCATCCGGGTCGCGCGGTGTGGAGCGGCCTCGAGGACGCGCTCGCTCCGGTCACGGAGGGCGGCGGAAAACGTTTTCCAGCCGAAATCCGCCTTCGCCGCGCGTCGCGCATGCACGTCGTCGCGCGATGCGAGTGGCATCCGTCCGTCGTCGCGATCGATCACGCCGAGCTCGCGAAGGCGCGGACGCCTCATTAGGACTTGGCGCCCGCGCGCATGTGCGATACCGAAATTCGCGCGCTTCATGAGAAAAAACTACGTCCTCGACACGAACATTCTCCTCCACGATCCACGAGCGATTTTCCGATTCGAGGACAACAACGTCATCATCCCGATCTTCTGCATCGAGGAGGTCGATCAGTTCAAACGCGAGGGCTCGGAGCGCGGTCGCAACGCGCGAACCATCGCGCGCCTGCTCGACGAGCTGCGCGAAAAAGGCGGCTCGCTCTCCACGGGCGTGAAGCTCGAGTCGGGCGGAAGCTTGCGCGTGGCCGTGCCCGCGCGACGTCCCGAGCTTCCGAGCGCGATCGACAAAGCGGCGATGGACGCCGCGATCCTCCAGACCGCGTTCGACATCCGCGAATCGGACGGCGGCGCGCCGACCATCTTCGTCACGATGGACACGAACCTCCGCATCCGCGCCGACGC
>JAICXU010000916.1 GCA_025934595.1 Polyangiaceae bacterium
CGAGGCCACTTCCCTTGCAAAGTGGACAGCGCTCGTCCGGGCTTTTATGGGACTGACGCTGACAACGCGGACATTTCGAGAGCGTTTCTGCCGCCTCATCGAGCTTGGGCATCCTGGTTTCTCCCTCTTTACAAAGAGTACCGCTCGACACGCATGAAGGCTCGCGGACGATCGCATGAGCCAGCCGATCTATCCGTTCGTCGGCGTATATGTCTCACCAAGCTTCGCGAAAGCCCGAAGATGCGCGCCGCGATCCCTTCGCGATCGGCGAGCGAGGCCTCACCCCACGCGCATCACCATCACGCGTCAGCGCGGCGGAGGAGGTGATGCCGTGATTTGGTTCAAGTTCAGGCCGCCCGGATATTGGTAGCTCGTGTACTGCCCGTACCCGACGACTTGCAATCCCACAGGCTTCGTCGACGTGAGCGTGTGTGCGCCATCGCTCTTCGGGCCGGCTCCGAGCGTGACACGCCAGACGCCGTAGGGTCCGCTGCCGATCGGCGCGAACGTCGCGGAGACGGGTGTGCCGTCGATGATCGGCGCGGCGTCGGACTCTCCGACGATGTCGGCGTAGCTTTGGTCGTAGTCGGTGGGCGCGAGGAACAAATATTTTTCGCGGAACTGCTCGACCGACGCGATGACGGTCTGCGAAGGATCGCCTTCGCCGGTCGTCGCGAATCCGCCGTACGCGTCGGCGCCTTCTTGGAAGAGCGCGACCGCGAACGATTTGTCGCCCGTGACGTCGACGTCCGTGCTCGTGATCTTTCCGGTGATGAAACTGACCGAGCCGATCTTGCATTCGACGACATCGCCTGCGTTCAGCGTCGTCGGGCAGCCGGCGGGCGTCGAGCCGTTGTAGGTGAGCGTCGTGCCGTCTTCATTTCCGTAGAAACGAATCACGCCGACGCCGCGTCCGCCGCCCGGCGCGTCGGGGAGCGGGATGACGTATTGCTTGCCGAGCGTCTCGACGGGCAACACGACTTGCTCTGTGTGATCGGCCGCGGCGACGTTCGATGGAACGAGGAGCGCCGTGACGCCCGAGATCACTTGAATGGGTTTGTCCGCTTGCACGAGCGAGCCGCTGAAATCCGCGGCCGGGCCCTGCGGTCCGAACACCTCGGCGACGTCGCCGGCTTTGGCCAGCGCGAACGTGAGCGTGCCGGCGCCCGTCGACGCGGGGATGGTGGTGCCGTCGGCGGAAGCGATGACTTGCGATGCGGCGCCGAGCGTGGCGGTGACGGTCGTCGCATCTTGCGTGGCCGTGACGGTGAAGAACGTGTTGGTTCCGTTCGATCCGGAGCCGACAGCCGAGTGTCCCGACACGCGGTAGTTGAGCGTCATCGCCGTGCTCGGCAAGAGCAGCGATGCGTCGTTCGAGAACGAAAAGCAACCGATCTTGTTGCCTTGGCAGTTCGTGTTGCCAGGACACACGGCGCCCGTCCATACCTTGCCCGGAGGACCGCCCGCGCCTTTGTATTCGAGCGCATTGAATTGATACACGATGACCGGCGACGAGCTGACGAGGTGATACGCGCCACCTTTCGCGAGCACGGAGCTCGGGATCGGCGGCGGCTGCGCGCAATTGTCGGCGTCTCCGCCTTTCAGCGCCGTGACCCACGGGAGATAAATCTTTTGAAGCGCGCCGGGCGCGACGGTCACGGCGACGGTCGGTGAGCCGCCGTCGACTGCGCCGCCATCGGGCAAGTCGAGCCCGCCGCCGGAGATCGTGATGTCCGCCGGTGCGGTGCCGACGTTCGAGACGACGACGGCGTAATCGAAGATCGACCACACGCCGTTCGCGGTGACGGTCGGCCAGTAATCGCAGCCGACGTACGACTTGCTGGTCTTCGCATCATTGCAGTCTTTGGGATCGCCTACGATCGTGCCGCCCTCGCCCGCGCCACCCTCGCCGCCTTGGAGGATGCCTCCGTCGCCGTCGACGCCGGCTTCTCCGCCTTGGTCGCCGCCGTCGGTCGCGTCGAAACCGTTGTCGCTATTCGACGACCCGCACGCGATCATCGCTCCGAGCGCAACTACCCCAGCCCCGACGAGCCAAACCCCAGCTTTACCCATCAGGAAACCTTAGTTGGGGTGTACAGGAGCGCAAGCAGGAAAAAC
>JAICXU010000881.1 GCA_025934595.1 Polyangiaceae bacterium
GAACGCATCGCATATCCGTACGAAGAGAGGGCGGTGTCGCAGCGGGCTGCGGAGCTCGGCTTCCGAACAATTTCGGTGGCTGCGTTATCAACAGATCGTAAGTGAGCCGAGACTTGGTACGTCCACTTGCAAAGCAATTCCAAAAACTCCCGGTGGGAGAACACGCCTCGATCTTGATGCACACCGGGTTGTGCGCGTCCACGCAGAGATCTGCGGAGCGCGACCTCCGATCTTGCAGCTCGCTGCGCTGGACATGACAGACCATGACGACGTCGATTACCTTTTCCGGCATGCGCATCGCGATCATCGGCGCGGGCATCATGGGCTGCGCCTCGGCGCTCGAGCTTCGCAAACGTGGCGCTGATGTCGTGCTTCTCGAGCGCGCGATCCCGGGCGCCGAGGCATCGAGCGCAGCGGCCGGAATTTTGGGCGCGCAAATGGAGAGCCACGGTCCTGGCCCGCTCGTCGACCTTTTCATCCGCGCACGCAGCGCGTATCGCGCGTGGACCGACGAGCTCCGCGAAACGACGGGCATCGACTGCGGCTATCGACCGACAGGCGTATTGCGTGTAGAATACACAGAAAAAGACGCGAAAATCCTGCGAGACTTGGCGGGCTGGCAAGCCGCCGCCGGATTGCGCGCCGAGGTCGTCGACGCGAAACGAGCACGGGCCATCGAGCCCGAGGTCGCGGAAGACGTCGTTCTCGGCGCGTACTTTCCGGACGATCACCAAGTCGATCCGCCGCAACTTCTCCGCGCGCTCGTCGCCGCTACCTCGCGCGCGGGCGTCGAGGTTCGTTCCGGTGTCACGGTCGAGCGCGTCGTCGTCGAACATGGAAAGTGCGTCGGCGTCGCCATCGCGGGGAGCTCGGAAAAAGAGCTGCGGGCCGATGCCGTCGTGCTCGCGGCAGGAAGCTGGTCGTCGCTCGTGCCAGGGGCCAAAGACGCGTTCGCCGAGGTGCGGCCCGTGCGCGGACAAATCGTGCAGCTCGAAGAAAGGCCGCCGAAGCTTCGCACCACGGTCATCGGCGCGGGCGCGTACGCGGTGCCACGCGGTGACGGTCGCGTGATCTGCGGATCGACGCTCGAGAACGCGGGATTTCGTCGCGAGGTGACGGCGGCGGGCGTGCAGTCGATCTTGAACGGCACGTTGAAGCTCGCGCCCTCGCTCGGCGCGGCGACGATGGCGGCGACGTGGTCGTCTTTTCGACCGCACGTCACCGGTGACGCGCCGCTCATCGGCAAGAGCGATCTACCGGGATTATTTTTGGCGACGGGTCATTACCGCAACGGCATCTTGCTCGCGAAGATCACAGCGGACGCCGTCGCCGACGCCATTTTCCAAAAATAGCGATCGCGCCGATCGCGGCTGAAAATAAGCCGAATCCGCGATCGGACGCGGGTGTGATCGCGCAGCCGGATTCTCCGCTCGACTCTGGTCCGCGGCTCGCTGCGCCGTTGCCGGATCCATTTCCGCCGGTTCCATCGCCGCCGCCCGATCCCGATCCGCCATCGGCGCTCGAGGATCCACCGTCCGTCGCTGCGCCACCATCCGGAGATTCCGGAGTGAACACCCAATCGGCGAGCGTCGCGAGCACGGGCTTCGCATCGTAGCCGTTCGCAGCGGCGGTATCGTGCACGGCGACGCCCCACACGTTGCCGCTGCCGGGCTCGTCGAAGGCTTCGTAGAAGATCGTGTTCGTCCACCACGGCCTGGTGTTCATCGCCTGGAGCGTGTTCGTGTAGCGCGTGACTTGCTTCGCCTCCGCCGCGGAGTCGGAAGGATCGGCGCCGAGCCCCGTTTCCGTGAGCCAGAAGGGACCCGTCCATCCGTGTGCGTCGAGCACCTCGCGAAACGAGAGCGGTCCTTCGTAGACCGTGGTGCTGCCGACCTTCACGATCCGGTGCGATTCGAGCTTGTTCATGAAGCTGTCGGCGGTGAGGCCCGCCGTCGAGTCTTCGGAGGTGAACGGCGCATAGATGTGACCGCTCACGACGTCGATTTTCGATTGCGCGGCCGTGAGCGATGCATCCAGCCACGTCGCGTACTCCGTGCCCACCGTCGCGAGCGCCGGGCCCACGACTTTGCACGAGCCGCACGCGGCATGGGCCGCGTCGGCGCCGGGGACGAGCACGCGCGAGACGTAGTCCGCGGGCGCACCCTCGAAGAACTGATCGAGGTTCGGCTCGTTCCACA
>JAICXU010000966.1 GCA_025934595.1 Polyangiaceae bacterium
GAAAACGAGCACGCGTCCCTTCATGTCGGCGCTGATGATCGCGTCGACCGACGAATCGATGACGTCGCGCAAAAAATTCCGCGTCTTCACGAGCTCGGCTTCGACGGCGCGCTCGGCGGTGACGTCGCGGAAGTTGCAGAGAACGGCGCCCTCTTCGTGCAAGACAGGGCTGAAGTTCAGGCTGAGCGTGATGAGGCGTTTGTCTTTGCGTGTGACGCGCACGTCGACGCCGTGTGGATATTTTCCCGACGCGAATTGATCGAGAAGCGCGCGACCGCGCGCGAAGTCTTCTTCGACGAAGAGCTCGCCGAGCCTGTGCTCGCGGAGATCGGCTTCGTCGTAACCCGTGATCTCGCGCGCCTTCGGATTCGCGAAGAGGAGCTTGCCGTCGCGATCGAGCACGGCGATGCCGTCGGCGGCGCTCTCGAAGAAATCGGCGTAGCGCTGGAGCCCGCGCATGCGCCTCTCGGCTTCGAAACGCGCGACCGTGACTTGCTGCGTTTGATCGCGCAGCGATTGCAAGACGCGCGCGTTGCGGAGGGCGATCGCCATCGCGTTCGTCACGGTCTTACAAAGCGCGAGCTCGTGATCCATGAAAAAATGCGTGCCCTTCGCGCGCAAGAAGAGGACGCCCATCGGCCGCGCCTCGTAGAGGATCGGCAAGATCGCGAGCGACGAATACACACGTGCGCGCGACTCGTGGCGCACGATCTCGAGCAGCGGATGTTTGTTCGCGTCGGGCACGACGAGCGTCTCCCCCGTCGACAGCACGTGGCTGATTTCCGGGTATTTGATGAGCTCGATCGGCAGGTCGCGGAGGTTCGCGTCGTCGGACGCGGCGACGACGTAACCGACCTCCGCTTGATCGCGCACGAGCACGATCGACACGCGGTCGACCTTCGCGACCTCTGCGATGCGCTGCACGACGGTGAAGAGGATGCCGCGAAAATCGAGGTTCGACGCGAGCGCTTGCGTGAGCTCGTTCACGACGAGCGCATCTTTTTCTTTTCGCTCGAGCTCCTCCATCACCGCGCGCAATCGAAGCTGCCCGCGAATGCGCGCGACGAGCTCGACGGGCTTGAAAGGCTTGCGCACGAAATCGTCCGCGCCCGATTGGAACGCCCGCGCGATCTCGTTGTCGGAGTCGAGGCCCGTGAGCACGACGACGGGCAGGTCTTTCGTCTCCGCGCGCGCCCGCAAAATGCGCAGGACTTGGTAGCCGTCCGGAGGCGGCATCACGAGGTCGAGCACGACGATCGACGGCGGATCCTTTTCGATGGCCTGGAGGGCCTCGGTTCCCGTGCCCACCGTCACGTATTTCAGATCCGCCTGCGCGAGCGCTTGCCCGAGCACATGACGGCTCACTGTGTCGTCGTCGACGATCAAAACCGGCCGGTCGCCCACGATACGTCTAGTTTACGCGGGAAATCGTGCGCTTCGCAACCGAACCGCGACGAATCCTCATCGGGTCGCCGGCGCCCGGGGATCTCACTCGAAGAGCGTTTTTTGTGGCTTTTTCTGGCTATCCGCGACCTTGCCGAGGTGCTCGAACGCTTTTTTCGTGGCCACGCGACCGCGCGGCGTGCGCCCCAAATAGCCTTGTTGGAGGAGGTACGGCTCGTAGACGTCCTCGATCGTGTCGCGTGGCTCCCCGAGCGCGGCTGCGATCGTCTCGACGCCGACGGGTCCGCCTTCGTAGTCCTCGATCAAGATGCGGAGCAGGCGCCGATCCATTTCGTCGAAGCCGGCGTGATCGATCTCGAGACGCTCGCACGCGCTCGTGACGCTCGCGGTCGTGATCTTTCCCGAGCCGAGGACCTCGGCGAAATCGCGGACGCGTCGCAGTAGCCGATTGGCCACACGCGGCGTGCCTCGCGATCGCTTCGCGATTTCCTCCGTGGCGCGCGGCTCGATCGTGACGCCGAGGAGACCGGCGCTGCGCTCGACGATCTTCGCGAGCTCGTCGACGGGATAAAAATCGAGAC
>JAICXU010000611.1 GCA_025934595.1 Polyangiaceae bacterium
TCATTGGTATCGCTCCCATTGGGGTAGCGAATCAAGGATCCTGCGCTCGCGCTCGTGTCGACGGCGCTCGTGGCCGTGCCTTCGACGTAGCCGGAAATTTCACCGCCATAAGACAGGGCGTCGATGATGTTCCCCGTCGCGCGGTCGACGATGGCCACCGCGTCCGGTCCATTTCGGATGTTGTCGCTCGCTTTGGTGAATCGAATGACCGCGGCGCTGCCGCCGACGGTCACTGCCGTATCCGCGACGACGAGGTACCCGCCGGCGGGGATCGATCCTGCGAGATTCACGCGCAAATACTCGCTCGACGAGTTCACGAACGAAAGCGCGAGGTTGCTCGCGTCGATAGCGGCGCCCGTGGTGTTGAGGATCTCGACGAACTCGCTGTCGTCGGTGGAGGGCTCGTCGTAGTCGAGCTCGTTGATGACGAGCGCGCCGGGCGACGATGCATCTTCGTCGACGATGTCGGGACCGCCCGATCCCCCGCTGCCGTAAACCACGCCGCTGTCTTCGTAGCCGTATCCGTACGCAGGCGTGATGGTGTCGGCGTCGCGCCCCGCGTCGGGGCCTCCGCCGTCCGAAGAGGACGAATCGGCGCAGCCCGAAAAAATGGCGGCCCCCGCGATCGCGACGGCTACGAGGTTTCGATCAAGGTTGTGGAAGGCCATCGTCCGACAAGTCGCGTGAGTAGAGCGCCGTGAGCTGGCGCATGGTGTCGATGTTGGAGACATAGGCCTGGAGGGTTGCGTCGACCGATCCATAGTCCGGGTCGAGCTGCGGTTTTCCGTTCGCGTCGAGCGTCAAGATCGGCGTGCCGTCGGGATTGAGCTTGCAGTTGCCGCTCGTGTCGAGGTCGCACTGGAACGCGATGCCGACGAGACGATTGGCCCATTCGAGCATGCGCGCGCCGACCCCTTTCTGATGCACGACGCCGAGGAGCGTCTCGGTGCCTGCCGCATGTGAATGATACGTGATCCCCGTGTCCGGATTGTAGAACGAGTAGGTCTCGTTCGCGGGCCACGTGACTTGATCGCTCGCGAGCTCGGTGATGCGCGCATCGTCGATCCACGAGTTCGACCAATTCGTCGGGAAATACATCGATCCCCACACCATCGCGTAGAGCTGCTCTTGCCACGCGAAGTTCGGATCGACGAGCTTCACGGCCGCGTCGTTTCGCGTGCCGAGGCCCGCGGGATCGTGCCAGGTCGGATAGACGAGCGAGACGTCGCCGGGCGTTCCCGAAGGCGCCGACGTGCTCGTCGTCCACGGCGCGTACATGTCGTAGTCGCCAGTGAGCATGTTGCCGAACAGGCGGCGGACTTGGTCCGGAAAGACAGTGGCGAAGTTCACGTTCTTGTAGCGCCCGTCCGTGAAATCTTCCTTCGAGTTCGAGATGAAGTCGTCGAACGCTTCGCTCAAGTAGTAGGTGGCCCAAACCTTCTCATAGTAGGCGCCCACTTGGGTTTGGTAGTCGGCCCACCAATACCCCTTCGAGTAGTCGAAATCGTTGTGCACGTACCGGCCCGTCACGAGCGGAACGTGGAAGTCGTACGACGCGCTGGTCGTGGGCGTCGGATCTGCGATGAAAAGATCCAGATCGAGTCCGTCGGGTTGCACGCCCGCGCACGTGTCCGACGTGCCGTCGCAGAACGATCCGGGCTCCGGACGCGTGAGCATGCGCGCGAAGAGATCGAGCGCCACCGTCGCCCCCATTTCCATCGGTCCGTAGTTGCCGTCGTCCAAAAATCCGGTCGAAGGTTGCGTCGGGTCGCCGTCGAGCACGGCGCCGAACGCGAACGTCTTCGCGATCTCTTGGATCGTATCGAGGTAGTGCTCCTGCATGCGCTCGATCGAAGCATCGGAGTTGAACATCGTCCGGTCGCGACGAAATCCATCCAAAATATAGCGGTTTTCGTATTGCGCCTCGAGGAAGCGGATCTGCTCGTAAGGATCGGCGCCCGCGTCGTACGTGAAGCTCGGCACGTTTCCAGTATCTGCATATTCGTCGCTCGAGAAGAGATAGCCGCGGCGCACGCGACCTTTCGCATCGACGGAGTGATCGTAGAGGCCGAACGAATAGTTGGCGAACGAGGGATCCGGCGCGAACGCTTGCATGTCGCGGTAGTCGGCGACGTCCATCGCCGCTTCGTCGCACTTGGTTCCGAGATCGGCAGTGGAATCGCTCCGGCAATTGGAGATGAGGCCGAACTCCTTTTGATAACCACTGTAGTGGATGTGAGTGTATGCCTGCGTCGGATCTACTGGTGGCATGTCGACGATGCCGAAAATTCCGGGATCGGTATCGAAGGCCACGAGCTCGTAGGCTTTGCGTTGACCGTCGCCGGAGCCTTTGACGGAGATCGAAGGATCGGCCCAGAGATCCACGACGCCGCCGTATCCGAAGCGCATCGCCGCTTTGTCGTATTTGCCTTGGATCAGTTGATCGTGATTTTGATCGCCGGGGTAGTCCATCACGCTCGTCGTCGCGTAGCGGTTGATGTTGCCGTCGATCTCGGCTTGCGTCTCCGGATCCTTCCAGCGCGGTCCGACACAATTCGCGCCGTCGGTGTTGCCGTCCGGGCACTGCGTGGTGACCGTCCCGTTCTGCGTTCGCAGCTGCCAGTATTGGGGGCGGTAATTCAGCGAATCGAACGTGGCCGCGAAGTTGTGGCGAAGGCCCATCGAGTGGCCGAGCTCGTGTGCGAAGACGCCGTTCGAGTACTGCTGCCTGGCCCACAAATACATCGCGTCGCGACGCGACTGCACGGCGGCAGGATCGTTCGGATCGGCAGGCGGAAATTTCGACGCCGCAGATTTCGCCAAACCCAGCAAATTGTCCGGATCGGTGTCTTCGAGCCGGCACGCATGGCGAGCCGAAAGCGCGAGACGTTTTGCGCGGCTCGCCGCCCGCCGCGTCGTCGGATTCAGTCTTCCCGTGAAAGGTGATGCGCGCGCGATCGTCTGTCGAGACGGCGGCGCGGTCGGATCTTGTCCGACCGTCTGCACCATATCCGGCGTCACCATCTTCGATTCGATCGCCGTGTCGTGAAGGAGCGCGAGGCGCGCGGCGAGATCGCCGTTGCCGATGCCGAGCCTGCCGGCATCGAGGAGCTGCTGCAGGCGCGTCTTGCGTCGCGCGGCCGGCGGACCCGCTTGCGTCGTCTTCGTTTTTCCGGCGAGGCCCACCGAAAGCGGTGCGATGACTTGCGGATTGAACGCCGCTTTCCGCGACGCGATCTCGTCCA
>JAICXU010000993.1 GCA_025934595.1 Polyangiaceae bacterium
CACCGCCATGAGCGTCGGCTCATCAAGCGGATTGAGGCGGATCCACGAGTCGACCCGGTCCGCGAGATTCCCGCGGCTGTGAATCCTCGTCTCAAGCTCTCCTTGGCCGAAGAGCAGACTATTGAGCAACTTGCGTTGCGGCACGTGATAGTTCAAGAGCAGGCGCAGCGCTTCGAGGTTCTCGTCGCTGAGATTTTGTGCCTCATCCACGATCAAGACGAGCGTGCGTTTTTCGAGCACCGCCGTCTCGAAGAAGAAGTTCTTGAGCGCGTTTTTTAGCGCGGCGCTCGAGCGCGGCGGCAGCGCCAGGCCGAAAACGCGGCCGATCGCAACGAGAAACTCGGTTTCGGTTGCAAAACTCGGATCGAGAATCTTGCCGAGCACGACGCGATCGTCGGCGAGCAGGTCTTGTTCGAGGGCGCCGCTTAAGCTGGTTTTCCCCGTTCCGGGTTCCCCAAGGACGACCGTTAGGCCGCGCGATGCATCGACGGAATCGTACAGGCGTTCTTTCGCCTTGCGCAGTGCGCCCAATTCACAATAGAAATACGGGTCTGCCGTATCGAGAAATGGGTCGCGCTCGAGGCCGAAAAAACGAAAATACCGTGACATGCGAACGCGGTTCTACTTTGACTCCCGATACCAAAGCTCATTGTCACGATCGCGATCCGATCGCCTCATGCAGCCGAGCTATCTCGGCGGCGGGAAGTTCGATGCCGATCGGACGGTCGGGCACCGGGGCGTGAAAGTCGGTACCGCCGGTGACGAGGAGATCGTTTTGCCGCGCAAACTCCAACAATTCGGTTTGGCGCGCGCCATCGGCGCTCGGGTGAATCACTTCGACGCCGTCCAAGCCGATTTCGACCAATTCGCACAGATCGGACGCGTTGCGCAATCGAGCCGGATGAGCGGCCACCGCAACTCCGCCCGATTCATGAATCAAGCCGATCGCCGTCTGCGATGTCAGGCGTTCCAACGCGACATATGCGCCGCGGTCGTCGGCTAGATAGCGGTCGAACGCGTCTTGAACGGTTGCAACGGCGCCCGTTGCGACGAGCGCCCGCGCCAAATGCGGCCGTCCGAGGCTCGCGGATCCGATGGCCTGCGCGCGGACCTCATCGATCGTAATGTCGATCCCGAGCGCGCGGACCTGATCGAGCATCGCCGCCATCCGGCTCTCCCGGGCTTGCCGTTGTCCGGCGAGCGCGTGAAGGAGAGGCGAGTCCTTGCGTCCGACACCATAGGCCAGAATATGGACGGTATGGCCTCCGTGATGCGTGTCGACCTCGAGTCCCGGTATGGCGCGGGCGCCCAGGTCCTCGGGAAGGGGATAGGCATCGAGCGTGTCGTGGTCCGAAATGCAAAAGAGCTCGAGCGAGCGGTCGCGCACTTCGCGCAGCAAGCGGTCGACGCTCCAGACACCGTCCGAGCACGTCGTATGCAGGTGGAGATCTACGAGCATTCAGAGCCCTTCGTCGAGACGTCGATTCTAAGCTATCGGTTCGCTATGCCGATTCATTAAACGGCATGTCCTCGACCCGCCTTTCCTATCTCGACGAGCTCGAAGCGCGAACGATCTTCATTCTACGCGAGGCGTTTTCGTGCGTCTCGCCGCTTGCGATGCTGTGGTCGATCGGCAAAGACTCGACCGCGCTGCTGTGGATGGTGCGCAAGGCGTTTCTCGGCGAGGTGCCTTTCCCCGTCGTTCTCCTCGACACGGGGATGGAGTTCGACGAAGTCTACGCGTTTCGCGATCGATTGGTCGCGCAGTGGAATCTTCCGGTTGCAAACGAGTTGTGTCCGCCCGAACACACCGTCGACCAAACGCTGCCGCCCGGTGCGCGCCATGCGGCGCGAAAGACGGCCGGTTTGCGCGCGCTGCTCGAGCGTGAGAACTATCGCGGCATCCTCTTGGG
>JAICXU010000671.1 GCA_025934595.1 Polyangiaceae bacterium
ACCTTATGGCGCCGGAGGCTCGCGAAGCAACGACAGAACGATGCCGCGGTGCATCGCCCCGTGTCATGTCGGCATCGTGGAATTTTTTCTACTTTGGCAAACACGTCTCGAGCGCGCCGCCGCGCCAAATGCTACGCCGGTCGCATGAGATTGCATCGTGCTAGCTCGCTCGTCGCTGCCTCGCTTTTGGCCATCTCCATGATTCCCATCGCGTGCGGCGGCACCGATTCGTCCGTCGCGGGCAACGGCGGCGGCAACGGCAACGGCGACAGCGGCGTCACGAACGACGATGGCGGTGGAGCGGGCTCCGACGGCGGCGTCACGGGAGGCGATGGCGGAACCGGCTCCGACGGAGGCGGTACGTCGTTCCCGCTCGGCACGATCTGCAATGCGAGTGGCGCTCCGCGGACGGCACCGGCGACGTTGAAGCACGTCATCGTGATTCTCTTCGAAAACGAGAACTACAACTCGGTGAACGGCTCGGCGACGAAAGCGCCGTACATCACTTCCCTCGCAGGCGAATGCGGCGTCGCGACGAAATACAACGACGACTGCTTCGCGCACAATCTCGTGTCGTTGCCCCACTACCTCGCGCTCACGTCGGGCTCCAATTGCAACACGGGCCTCGACGAGAGCGGAACGGGATGCATCACCGACGACAACGACGCGACCGATCACACGCTCACGACGACTTCGATCTTCGATCAGGTGTCGTCGTGGAAGTCTTACCAAGAGGACATGCAGAGCGCGTGCGACCCGACGACGCTCAACGACTACGCCGCGAAGCACAATCCGCCTGCGTACTACTCGAACCTCGCGCACTGCACCGACAACGACATCGGCATCGCCGCCATCGATTGCAACACGTCGACGACGAAGACCGCGTGCACGCCCGCGCCGAGCAACGCATTCACGGACGATCTCGCGAACGACACGCTCGCCGCGTTCACGTTCGTCACGCCCGACCTGCAGAACGACATGCACGACGGCACGATCACCCAAGCGGACAACTGGCTCTACACGTACATGCCGCTCATCTTGCAGTCGAAGGCGTATCTCCGCGGCGACGTCGCCGTGCAGCTTCTTTGGGACGAGCAGACGACGGCGAGCTTCGGCAGCGCGACCCCGAACGTGTTCATCTCGCCCTACATCACCAAGGGGACGACGTCGTCGACCGTGATGGATCACTTCTCGATGCTGCGAGCGTGGGAGAACGCGTTCGGAATTTCTACCTATCTCGGCTGCGCATCGGGCACGCCTCCGGGCGGCTCGGGCAGTTGCCCCGCCGATTCCACCGCCGACGTGCGCGCCGCGCTCGGTTGGTGATCGAGCCTTCGCACGGATGGGCGTGTGTCGTGATCACTGCTCGAAGCAGTAAAATTTCGCCGGAAAGTTGCACCCGATAGCACCGAAATCCTCGAGGCCGAAGGCTCCGGCAATCTCGTCGCTGGCGACGCTGCCTTTGTGACCGCTCGTGGGATCGACGAAGTCGTTGCACGTGTCGCTCGCGATCGCGCCGCCGCCGGAGCTGCCCGTCCATGTGAAATTCTGCAAGGTCGCGGCGAACGTTCCGTCCGCCGAAAGCGAGAGTTGCGTGTGAAGTGAAGTCGTCGAGACGAGATCCGCACGAGACGATGCGACCTCGAAGCCGTCCGGTCGATACCAAGGTCCATTCATCGAGAGCGACGTGAAGTACGTCACGGCGTCGGCGCTGCTCGTCGAAATGAACGCGTGGAAGTTTCCCGTGAGGCCCGCGGCATGTGCCTCGAGGTTGCACGCCAGGTCCGCGCTCTTGTGGGCACCGTCGGCGCCGGCCGGCGCTCCGCTGTCGGCGCCCGCATCGATCGTGGCGAATCCGCCATTGTTCGTGCCCGCCGTGACGAACGCGATCTTCGCGCCCGCCGGAATCGCGGGATAGTGATTCATGGCGCCGCCGGGTCCGACTTGCGCGCAGATGAGGGACGCGGACTCGTCGCACTCACGATTCGTGTCTCCGAGCGCGTCGGGGCTGATGTATCCCGCGGTGCCCACGGTTCCCGCGTATCCGCCTGCATCCGCTTCGTTCGTCGACCAACCGACGCAGTCGGGGAGCAGACCGCCGCGGTCCGTCCAGACGGCCGAAAAGTTCGCGCCGGTCGTCGTGCCGTTGTCGTAATCGTAGATCGACGTGTGCCAATTTCCCGACACGAGATCGGCGGCCGTTTCCGCGAGCGGCGTTCCGTCGAGCAGCGCCCACGGACCATCGGAGTTTTGGAAACGCGAATAACCGTTTTCCGTGTGCGAATCGATGATGGCGTGGAAGGTGCCCGCGATGTGCGCGGCGTCGGCCGCGGATTGGCAGAGCGAATCTGCGGCGGCGACCGCCGAGACGCCACCGTCGGGCAGCACGCCGCCGTCTCCGGCCGCGCCGATCAGATTCCCGTCGAACGACATGTGCGTGAGGAATACGACGTGGGCCAGAGGTCCCGCGTCGACGGGACCGGTTTCGGCAGCGCCCGTATCGCGTGTGCCCGCGTCGCTCGTTCCGGAATCGCGCACGCTCGAATCCTTGCCCGCCGCATCGAACGACGATCCGTCTGGGCCTCCCGCCTCCGAGCCGTCTTGCGGGCCGGCGCCGCTCGTATCGTCGCCTCCTCCACAGCCGTAGCCGATGGCCGCCGCCGCCAAGAACAAGGTGGTAGCGACGAGCGCGCCGACACGAGCTTTTCTCATGACGCCATCTTCATTCAGCGAGGAGCAAAAGATCAATGGGGGAGATTCGAGGCGCGCGTGCGTATTTGCCCTCGACGCGCAGAGGTTGCGCGCTCGACCTCGTCGGAACCTTGGGAGGGTCCGAGAAATGCGTAAAAGGCTTGTTTTCGCGGCGATCGTGACGAGCTCGTTTCTCGCTGCCGCTGTCGTCGGTTGCTCGGGCTCGGACAATGCGAGCGTTGCTGCCGATGGCGGCGATGAGGAAGGCGACAGTGCGATCGACGCGGGTCACACGCGCGA
>JAICXU010000359.1 GCA_025934595.1 Polyangiaceae bacterium
GGGGCGCGTCGAGCCCGAACGCGTCGCTCCCCTTTCGTCTCGGACGCGCCGCGCTCACCGCCGCGGCC
Source organism: Polyangiaceae bacterium (assembly GCA_025934595.1). Taxonomy (GTDB): domain Bacteria; phylum Myxococcota_A; class Polyangia; order Polyangiales; family Polyangiaceae; genus JAICXU01. The sequence goes on from JAICXU010000359.1 coordinate 69, forward strand.
ATGCTCGCGGCCGCGTTCGTGGTTCTGTCGTCGATGAAGGACGGGATGTACCTCGGAGGATTCGGCCTATGAGCGAGCGCGACGAAGAGAAGACGGGTCCCCTCGGCGCGGAGCCCGTCATCGTGCGTCTGGGGCACGGCGCGAACTGCTCGAGCATCGGCAGCGTCGTCGACACGCTCTTCGTCGGCGCCGTGCTCGGCAGCGCGATCTTCGCCGCCGTCGCCGCCGCGATGAAAAACGAAACGGTGACGATTGTAGGGAAAAACAAGGCCAAAAGCGATCCTCCGAAGCCCGCCGACGACGCAAAAACGAAAGAGGACGCGCCGTGATCGTGCGATTCGAAAAGTGGGGCGCGTGGGCGAAGCTCGAAAAGGAGATCGACACGCCGCTCGGAAAACGCGCGGCGATCGTCGGGCTCGATCGCGCCTCCGTGCGCGCGCTCGGTCTCGACGGCGGCGACGCGTGGAACGAAGACGCGCCGCGTACCGCACCCATCGAAGCGCACGTCGCCGTCACGAGCCAGTGCGGCGCCGGCTGCGAAGGCTGCTACCTCGACGCGCGTCCCGACGGCGCGCACGTGCCACGCGAAGAGCTCGAACGCACGTTCGATGCGCTCGAGCGCGCCGGCGTGTTCACCATCGCGTTCGGCGGCGGCGAGCCCACGCTCCGCGACGATCTCGGCGACCTCGCGATCGAGGCAAAAAAACGAGGCATGACGCCCGTCGTCACGACGAGCGGCATCGGTCTCACCGAGAAGAAGGTGGAGCGCCTCAGCGATCTCGCGCAAGTCAACGTGAGCTACGACGGCATCGGCGCCGATTACGAAGCGGTGCGCGGATTCGACGCCTCCGCCGCCGCCGAGCGCGCCATCGGCATGTTGCGAAGCGCCGGCATCCGCGTCGGCGTGAACGTCGTCGTCAGCCGGCAGACGTTCGATCGCCTCGGCGCGACGCTCGCGCGCGCAAAAGCTCTCGGCGCGTGCGAAGCGCAGCTCCTCCGCTACAAGCCCGCGGGCCGCGCCGCGAGCCTCGATTATTTGTCGAAGCGCTTGAGCGCGGATCAAGCCTCCGCGTTCGGCCCGAGGCTGCGCGCGCTCGCCGCCGACCTCTGCGACGCGGATTTTTCGATGCGCATCGATTGCGCGCTCGTGCCTTTTTTCTCGGCCGATCCCGATCTCGCGGCGAGCGCGGAGCTGCTCCGAAAATTCGGCGTCTTCGGGTGCGAAGCCGGTGGCACGCTCGCCGCAGTTCGCTCCGACGGCCGCGTCGCTCCTTGCAGCTTCGCCGGCCCGACGAATCTCCGCGGCGATCGCTTCGATGATCACGCCGGCGACGAAACGCTCGCCGCGTGGCGCGCCTACGTCGACACGCCCGCGGAGCCGTGCGCATCGTGCGCGCTCCGGTCGGTGTGCAAGGGCGGATGCAAAGTCGTGAGTCGCTTCGTCGATCGCACGCACGGTCCCGATCCCGAATGCCCGCGCGTGCGCGCCCATCGATCATGACGGCGATGCGCCTGCGCGTCTGTCTCGGCTCGGCGTGGGCGCTCGTGTCGGCGACGTTCTTCTACGCGCTCCTCCGCGGCATCCAAGCGTGGCTCTTTCCGGAGGCGAACCCCGCCAGCGTGATTTGGAGCGCGCACGCGGGCTACTTCTGGCGCATTTGGATCGTGATCTACGGATCGGGCGTCGTCGGATTTTTGGCGTTTTACTTCGCCAAGACCGAATCGGAAAAGCTCACGAAGTGGCTGAAAAATGGCGTGATCGTGGCCGCCGTGGCGCTCGGGCTGCAAGCGTTGCTCTTGCCTTGACGGGTCAGAGCGCGCAGCCGACGAACACGGGCTCGGGCTTCAGATCGACGCCGAATTTTTCGCGCACGCCGTCACGAATCGATCGCGCGACGCGCAAGAGATCGCGCGTGGTGCCGCCGCCGCGATGCACGAGCGCGAGCGCATGTTTCGAGGAGATGCCGACCGCTCCTGGGGGCTCGCCTTTCTTGAATCCGGCCCGTTCGATGAGCCAAGCCGCGGCGAGCTTCTTCTTTCCGTCGTCCGCGGGAAACGCAGGCGGGTCGACGCCGGCCACCTTCGCGACGTGAAGGACGACGTCGGCCCGCACGATCGGGTTCGTGAAGAACGATCCCGCGCTCACCGATTCCGGATCGTTCGCATCGAGCACCATGCCTTTGCCGCGGCGGAGCTCGATCACTTTGTCCCGCACGTAGACGATTCCCATTTGCGCGCCGCGCGACGTGCCGAAGGCACGCGCGAGCTCTTCGTAGAGGATCGGCGCGCCGAGCGGCGACTCTTCGAGCTCGAATTCGACCTGTGTGATCACGAACCGCGAGTCGTGTCGGAATCGACTCGAGCGATACGAAAAGGCACAATCTTCTCGGGAAAAATCGACGAATTTGCGCTCCACGCGATCGTAGCCGCGCACGCGCACGATGGTGTCGCTCACCTCTTGTCCATAGGCGCCGACGTTTTGCATCGGCGTCGCGCCGACCGATCCCGGAATTCCCGACAAGCACTCGAGGCCGCACCACTTCTCCGCCACCGCGCGCGCGACGAGCGCGTCCCAATTCATCCCCGCGTCGACGGTGACGCGCACGATGTCCTCACCGGCGCGCGCGATCGTCACGCGGTCGAACGCGCACGTGACGACGACGCCGTCGAAGCCGTCGTCCGACACCACCAAGTTGCTGCCGCCGCCGAGCACCAGCACCGGCACTCCCGAGGAGTCGGCCTGGCGCACCACGCTCGCGATCTCTTCTGGACTCTCGGCATGCACGATGCGACGCGCACGGCCGCCGAGCCGCAGCGTCGTCTTGTCGGAAAGCCGGACGTCTCGTTCCTCGCGCACCGGCTCTTGTTATAGACGATGATGTGCCTTTGAAGCCGCTCCCGATCGATCCGCTCTTGCCCGACGTCGTGCGCACGCTCGAAGCTCGCGGGCTCGTCGTGCTCGAGGCGCCGCCGGGAGCGGGAAAAACCACGCGAATCCCGCGCGCGCTCCTCGACGCATGGCCCTCGGGAGAGATCGTGGTGCTCGAGCCGCGGCGGCTCGCCGCGCGCATGGCGGCGAATCGCGTCGCCGAGGAGCTGGGAGAAAAAACCGGGGAGAGGGTCGGCTATCAAGTTCGCTTCGAAGAAGTCGCGAGCGCGAAGACGCGCGTGCGGTTCGTCACCGAGGCGATCCTCACGCGACGTCTCGTGCGCGATCCGAAGCTCGCCGGCGTCGCGTGCGTGGTGCTCGACGAGTTCCACGAGCGACACCTTCATGGCGACGTCGCGCTCGCGTGGCTGAAACGTCTGCGCGAAACGTCACGACCGGATCTGAAGCTCGCGGTGATGTCGGCCACGCTCGACACGGCGAAGGTCGCCGCCTACCTCGCGTGCGAGACGCTTCGAAGCGAAGGCAAACGGTTCGACGTCGCGATCGAGCATCTGCCCGCGCCCGAGGATCGTCCGGTCGCGTCGCTCGTGACGTCGGCGGTGCGCTCGCTGCTGCAGAAGAATCTCGACGGCGACGTGCTCGTCTTCTTGCCGGGCGCGCGGGAGATTCGGGAGTCGAACGAGTCGCTCGACAAGATCGCGAGAGAGCACGATCTGGCTGTTTTTCCCCTGCATGGTGACTTGCCGGCGCAAGATCAAGATCGGGCGATCAAGCCTTCTTCGCAGCGGAAAATCATCCTGTCGACGAACGTCGCCGAATCGAGCGTCACGATCGACGGCGTCGTGGCCGTCATCGACAGCGGCCTCGCGCGCTCCGCGTCGCACGATCCCTGGTCGGGATTTTCGAAGATCGAGCTCACGAAGATTTCGCGCGCGTCGGCGACGCAGCGGGCGGGTCGTGCGGGCCGCACGCGACCCGGCGTGTGTCTTCGCCTGTACACGAAAGGCGATCTCGATCGACGACCCGAGCACGACGCGCCCGAGATCGCGCGCGCCGACCTCACCCAGCTCGCGCTCGATCTCGCGTCCGCCGAGATGACGAGCCTCGATTGGCTCGACGCGCCTCCCGAAGCGGCATGGACCGCGGCCACGTCGCTCCTCGATCGCCTCGACGCGCTGGAGAATGGAAAGGTGACGCCGCTCGGTCGGTCGCTCCTTCGCTTTCCCGCGCATCCGCGTCTCGCGCGGCTCCTCGTCGAGGCCGAAGCGCGCCACGTGGCGAGCGAAGCATGCGTGCTCGCCGCGATTTTGATGGAGAGAGATCTGCGCGTCGAAGCGCGCGCGCGATTCGGAGCGTCGCGAGCGGCCGACCGTCCGACGGAGCGAAGCGATTTGCTCGCTCTCCTCGATTTGTTCGAGGAGACGAAATCGAGCCGTTTCTCCGGGGGATCGCTGCGAGCGAGCGGCCTCGATGCCGGAGCCGTGCATGCGGTCGAGCGCGCGCGGAAGCAGCTCGAAGGTCGCGTGAAGAAGAACGACGAGCGAGGGACCGACGAAGATTTGCTGCGCTCGGTGCTGTCCGCATTTCCCGATCACGTGGCGAAGCGTTTGAGGCCGGGAGCGCGCGCGCTCGCGCTCTCGGGCGGCGGCTCGGCGGAGCTCTCGGAGGCGAGCGTCGTGCGCGAAGCGGAATGGATGGTCGCAGCGAGCGCGGAGACCCGACGAGGGCTGGTCGTGCAAATCGCGAGCGCGATCGAGCCGGAGTGGCTGCTCGATCTCGCGCCGGAGCGCATCGAAGAAATTCGGCAGGTCGCGTTCGA
>JAICXU010000857.1 GCA_025934595.1 Polyangiaceae bacterium
AACGCGACGAGCGCGCCGACGATGACGGCAACGGGCTCGAGCGAGACGAGCGATGCGGCGGCGGAGAGAGACGTATGCGCGAGGCCGAACAAGAAGAGACCGAAGTGCACGCCGAGAAGCGCGCCGGCGCCGAGGAGACGAAGCTTGCTGCGAGGCGAAAGCGCGACCACGCGCCGATACGTTTCACGCGGAAAAAGAAGCGCAATCGCGATCGCTGCAACCAGACAGCGCCCCGCTCCGATCGCGAGCGGATCGAGATCCTTGGCTGCCTTCGCGAGCGGGCTCGACGTCGCGAACGCGAGCGCGGCCACGGCGACGAGACCGAGGTCGAACGGAGACGCGTGACGGGTGTCGGCCCTGGTTTCGGTCATCGAAGACGTGCGGGAAGCTTGGTGCTCAAGAAATCGGTGAACGCGCGCACCGTCGGACGCGGTTGCTTGCCGGCAGGATACACGGCGAAGACGCCGAGCTCGCTGAGGGCGTGGTCGTCGAGCACCGAGACGAGCTTGCCATCGCGGAGCGCGGGCGCGACGGCGAAGCTCGGAAGGCGCGCGAGCCCCATGCCCGCGATCGCGGCTTCGCGGATCGCTCCACCGTGATTCATGAGCACGCGCGATCGCACGGGGATCGAAACGTCCTTGCCGCGGACGCGAAATCGCCAATCGCGCTGTCCCGTGACGAGGCTGTAACGAATGCACTCGTGACGCGCGAGATCTTCGAGCGTCTTCGGCGTGCCGTAACGCCGCAAATACGAGGGTGATCCGACGACGACGGTAGCGACGCTCGCGAGCTTTTTCGCGACAAGAGAAGAGTCGTGCATCGCGGAGATGCGCACGGCCATGTCGAAGCCTTCTTCGAGCAAGCTCACGTGACGATCGGAGAGCGACAAATCGAGGCGAACCTCGGGATAGCGGCTCGTGAAGTCGGCGATGAGAGGAGCGATGTGGAGCTCGCCGAAGATGACGGGGACGCTCGCGCGGAGCGTGCCGCGCGGCTCGTGAGCGAGATGCGCGACCGCGATTTCGGCGTCGTCGATCTCGGCGAGGATGCGCGCGCAGCGTTCGTAGAACGCGACGCCGGCGTCGGTCGGCTGCACACGACGCGTGGTGCGTTCGACGAGCCGCACGCCGAGCCTTTCTTCGAGGCGCGCGATGCGCTTGCTCACGGCGGACGTGGTCGTTCCGAGACCTCGCGCGGCGGAGGTGAAGCTGCGCGCTTCGACGACGCGCGCGAAGATCACCATCGCTTGGACGTCGTCGAGCGATCGCGGAGCCGAAGAGCGCGTCGCCTGAGCTCGCTGGGGAGCGGCCGATTGTTTCCTCACAGGAAACAGTGTTACGCCGCCCCTTGGACTCCCACAAGTCGCACGCAGGCAGCATGTTGCTCGGCGAAACGAGAACGGAGGGTTCGATCATGACGCAAGCGCAAACCAGCGAGACCACCTCGAGCGCAACGCAGTGGGACATGGACGTATCGCATTCGAGCGCGCATTTTTCGGTGCGCCACATGATGGTGACGAACGTCCGCGGAGAGATCCACGTGACGGGCGGCAAGCTGAGCTACGACCCGGGCCGGCCCGAAAGCGCGAGCGTCGAAGCGACGCTGGACGCGAAGTCGGTCGACACGCGCGAGCAAAAACGCGACGAGCACCTGCGCAGCGCGGATTTTCTCGAGAGCGAGAAGTTTCCGACGATCACGTTCAAGTCGAAGCGCGTGCGGCGCGACGGCAAGAAGCTCGACGTCGTCGGCGACCTCACGATCCACGGCGTCACGAAAGAGGTCACCCTCGACGTCGAAGAGCTTCGCGGTCCCGCAAAAGATCCTTGGGGCGGAACGCGCGTCGGCGCAACGGCCAAGACGAAGATCAACCGCAAAGACTTCGGTCTTCAGTGGAACGTGGGCCTCGAGGCCGGCGGCATCCTCGTCGGCGAGGAAGTGAGCATCACGATCGAAGCCGAATTCACGCAGAAGAAGTAGCGGCGGTCTTTCGCATCGGCCAGAAGATCCAGGCGATCACGCCCGGGATCACGATGGCGCCCACCGCGAGCAGCGACGGGCCGTAGGATCTCGTGAGCTTCACCGATCGACCGATGAGCGGATTCGCGATGATGTACGCGAGCGACTGCGCGGCGGCACACATGCCGCCCGCCGTCGACACGTGCGCCGGATCGATCCTCGCGATCATGTCGGCGGTGAGACGCGCGATCAGGCATCCGCCGCCGACGAGCGCGAGCGACACGAAAATCACGGCCGTCCACGGCGTGTGCGCCA
>JAICXU010000767.1 GCA_025934595.1 Polyangiaceae bacterium
CTCGGTGGCCGAGGTGACGAGCGCTGAGCCCGGAGAGCACACCGTGTAGGCCGGCCGGCTCGACGACTATCTGCGCAAGCGTGCCATCAACATCGCCGCCTAGCGGAAGCTGGCGAGAATCGACCAGGGAAGGAGCGGTTCACACGCTCGCACATTCGCTTCACGCGAAGTGTCGCTCGCATCGCGACCGTCTAACGGTGCGCGCCGCCGAAGGCATGAGTCATGCCTTCCCATAGGGCGATCATAAACAACTGTCGCGACGGGAGTGGGGGCCGCACACGGCGTCGCCGCCGGAGCGGAGTCACGACGACAAAGCGGCGCGAGCAAGCGATGAGCTGAGTTCAGCGCAGGAGGCACACACACATGGCACGCCAGCAATCCGACTTTCAATCGAACGGCCGCCAAGGTGAATTGCCGGTACAGCGTGCGGCGGACATGCCGTCACGCGACACGGAGCTGCGGGAGATGCCGACACGGGACACCGCAGTCCGCGAACGATCGCTCGGTGAGCTCTTTCGGGACCTCACGACCGAGACGAGCGATCTCGTATCGAAGGAAATCGCGCTCGTGAAGGCAGAGGCGCGTCAAACAGGTGCGACGCTCGCGCGTGATGGCGCGAAGATCGGCATCGCATCCGGCCTCGCGTTCGCCGGCGTTCTGGCACTCACCGCGTTTCTCATCGCCGGTCTGGGCGATCTGCTGGGCGGGAAATACTGGCTCTCGGCGCTCATCATCGGTGTGGTCTTCCTCGCGATCGGCATGGGACTCGTCAAGAGTGCGACGAGCGACATGAAGCGTCGCGGACAGTCCATCAAGCATACGGCGGACACGATCAAGGATACCGGCACGTGGGCCAAGGAAGAAGCGCGACAGGTCAAGCAGGAGATCACGACGTGATTGGGCTGTTCAGCCATACCGCACCATGACCGATTCAGGAGGAGCGATGATCAGACAGGAATCCGGCCGCTTCGGAGCCGACCAGAACGAAGGACCCGACGCGGGTTCGTCGCAAGGCGATTCCAGTTCCAATGGCCAGACACAAGAGAAAGGCGGTTTCGTCGACGCCGCAAAGGACAAGATTCAACAGTTGGCGAGCCAGGCGCGCGAGACGGCCAGCGGGCAAGTCGAGTCGCGCTTCTCCAGTGGGAAGACGAAGGCAACGGAGACACTCGGCAGCGTTGCGCAGACGCTCAAGTCGTCGAGCCAGCAGCTTCGCGATCAGCAGCAGGCCGGCATCGGCAAGTATGCCGATCAGGCCGCGAGCAAGATCGAGGAGCTCTCGCATTACCTCGAGAACGCGTCGCTCAACGATGTCGCCACGCGCGTCGAGAATTTCGCACGCCGTGAGCCCGCGTTCTTCATCGGAGGCGCGGTGGCGCTGGGCTTCCTCAGCGCTCGCTTTCTCAAGAGCTCGCAGCGCAATCAGCAGGGGCAGATGAACATGCAGCAGGGCTTCCAGGGGAGCACGCGGTCGGGCGCCGACGTGCAGCGCGGCCAGGGAGCGGGCGACGGGTGGCAGGGTACGGGCGATCGCGACGTCACGTCGACTCCGCGACGGGAGTGGACGACGGTCGGCAACGAGCGCCAGACCAATCCGAACGACACCCTCACCGACAGAATGGGACGAACCTGACCGCTGACTGCGACCGCGGGCGGCCTTCGCGTCGCTCGGGGTCACGACACCGTGCACTTCGAGTAAAGGAGGAGCAATGACCGGAAGCTACGAATCACAATCGTCGGGCAACGACCGATCGTACGGCGGCGCCGATCGAGACAGGAACGAGGACGAGACGGAGATCATCGCCGCCGACATTCGCATCAGCCAGGAGCGACTCGGCGACACCGTCGAGGAGATCGGCGAGCGGTTCAATCCGACCCGGCTCAAGGACGAGCTCAAGAGTGACATTCGTGACGCCACAATTGGAAAAGTCGAGAATATGGCACAACAAACTGCAGACATGGTGTCCGACGCCCAGCGCTCGCTCATGCAGTCGATTCGGGAGAACCCGATCCCGGTCGTCATGGTCGGTCTGGGACTCGGCTGGATGATTCTGAATGCGAGCACTCGCAAGAACCGGATGGAAGCGGACTCGCAGAACGGCGACTACCAGCGCCGCGGTGCGCGCTCGACGTACGACGAGCATCAGGGCGAAGGCTGGAGCTCGATGTACTACGAGGACCGGAAGGGCTCGGACTACGATCGGCAGGAGTCCGGCGCGATGGACCGCGTGCGGAACAAGGCGAGCGATGTCGTGGACACGGTGAAGCAGAAGACCTCGCACCTCGCCGACGAGACGCAGCGGAAGGCGAGCGAGGTGGGCGATCGCGCCGAGGAGATCGCGAGCCGCGTCGCCGACCAGACACGCGTGCAGACGCGTCGAGTGGAGCGTGCGTTCCAGGACAACCCGCTCGTGATCGGCGCGGCGGCCCTGGCGCTCGGGCTCGCGGCGGGACTCGCGAGTCCTTCAACCGAAACGGAAGACGAGCTCGTGGGTGAGACCCGCGACGAGCTGGTCGACAAGGTGAAGGACGTCGCCGAGGACACGAAGTCCAAGGTGC
>JAICXU010000796.1 GCA_025934595.1 Polyangiaceae bacterium
AGTCGAAGGTCGATGGTCGAGGGTCGAGGTCGAGGTCGAGGTCGAAGTCGAAGTCGAAGGTCGTGGGTCGTGGGTCGACGGTCGATCGTCGACGGTCGAGGATCGACGAGCCTTGGTCTCGGTCGCCGTCTCCCTCGGTATTCCCGTCGCTCCCGTTTCTTCCTGCCACTCGAGATGCGCGCGCAAGCTCGCCGCGACGAGCGCCAGCTCTCGAGCAAGCTCCGAGCGATCCATCGGATCTCTTCTAGCGATTTACCTCACGAAGTGCACGCGGAACGGGCGCGTTTGGCCTTCGATCGGATTTCCGTCGTGATCGAGCGAGGCGCTGTAGGTCTCTCGCTGCGCGCATTGGTACGCCATGCGGCCGAAGCCGTGACCCGGGTCTTGGACCACGACGACTTTTTTCGCGTGACCGTCGGCGCCGACGAGCACTTGCAAGGTCACGTACGCTTCGTCGATTTGCTCGGAGTCGGCCTCGGGTGGAAAATCGCAGCGCCATTCGTCGGACCCAGCACGGCTCGCGGCGCGTGATCGATCCGGTCCCGTTTGGACTTTGGGAGCCGGAGCGCCGGTGCCGTTCGGCACTCCCGTCGCGCGCGCGTTCGGATTGTAGACGGGCTTCGTGCTCGTGCCGCCCGCTTGCGTGATGCCGCCCGTATAGTTTGCGCCGTTGCCGCTCAAGAATCCGTCGCCCGTGAAATCGACCGGTGCGTTCGGATCCGGATCTTGCGTGAGCACCTTGCCCGCTTGTGCGGCGGCCGGTGGCGGGGGAGGCGGGACGTCTTTCGGCGTCGGAGGCTCGATGGCCTTCGCCTTCTCCTCTTCTTTCGGCGGCTCGGGAGGCGGCGGCGGCTTCGGCTTTTCCGTTTCGATGTCGATCGTCTCGGTGAGGTTCAGGATGATCCGATTTTCGATGTCGCGACCCCAGTTGAAGAGCTCGGGCGAGTCCATGAGCGCCTTGGCGCTCGCCGTGCCGTGCAGCAAAATCGCGATGACGAGCGCCGCGGTCAGCCCGCGCCACGCACGGTCGCCGATCTCGAGCACGCGCGCGAGCGGCTCGCGGTCCGCATGTTCGTATCGCGCCGATGCCACCCCATTTTTGTGATGTGCGCCGGCCAACATCGCAAGGCCTTTACTTTGGCGTTACCGGCGGAATGGGCGACACGCCGAACGCGATTTTGGAGACGCCCGCCTGTTTCAACAGATCGAGCACGTGAATGACGCGGCCATGCGGCACGGCGCTGTCCGCCTTGATGACGGCGCGGAGCTCGGGATTTTTCACGCGCGCCTCTTTCGACAGCGCGAGGACGGCGTCGTCGTTGTCGACCGGGTGGGAATCGACCTGCGTCGTGCCGTCAGCGAGCAAGATGATGCTGAACACCGTTTGCACTTCTTGCCCCGATGCCGCTTTCGGAAGATCGAGGGGCACCGACTGCGACACGATGATCTTCGCCGTGACCATGAAGATGATGAGGAGCACGAGCGTGATGTCGACGAGCGGCGTGACGTTGATCGCGCTGATCTCTTCGTCGTTTCCGATATTGGCGCCGCCGGCCATGACTGACTAGTTCGCTCCTTCTTCGTCTTCGCTGGCTTCGGCTTTCGGAGCTCGCTTGGACGTGGGACGCGTCTCCGTTTTCGTCGCGGCGGCGAGCGGTACGCCTCCCACGGCTTTGAGATGCGCGAGGAGCACGTGGCTGAGGGCTTCGGTGTTCGCGAGCGTCTCTTTCACGACGCGCTGGAAAAAGTTGTAGGCGGCGACGGCGGGAATCGCGACGAGCAAACCGACGGCGGTGGCGACGAGCGCTTCGGCGATGTTCGTCATGACCGCTTGCGGCGCGAGCTGCGTCGCAGCGGCTGCCGCTTGCCCCGCGACGGGCGCGTGCGCTTTGCCGAGCTCTTCGAACGCGCCGACGATGCCGATGACGGTGCCGAGAAGACCGATGAACGGAGCGTTGTTGCCGAGCGTTCCGAGAAACGCGAGGCGACGTTCGAGCCGCAGCCTCTGCATCGCGCTCGCGCCGGCCATCGCTTCTTCTGCGGCGTCGACGCCGAGGTCGGATTCGACGATCCCCGCCACGACGACGGCGGCTTCCGCGCTCGGCGACGATTCGAGGCGCTTGCGTGCGCCCTCGAGATCACCTGCGCGGAGCAACTTTCCGAGATCGCGCATCAACGTCGCGATGTCGTCGCGGAGCGACCAGTACACCCAGGCGCGCTCCAGCATGATGGCTATCGAGATGATCGAGAGAGCGAGCATGAGCCACAACACCCAGCTCGCGCCCGCGCCGACCATCGCATTTTTGACTCGTTCGATCATGAGAGGGGGTTGTTAATAGCGGCTATCGTCGCGGAAATCGCTCTGGAAATTACGGTGGTCGCGTAGGCGCCCTTGGGTAGCACGAACTGAACACGCAAGAATCCGACTTCTTCCGTGAAGAATCGCAAATCGGAGACCCAAAGTCGCAGC
>JAICXU010000202.1 GCA_025934595.1 Polyangiaceae bacterium
CGCGTTCACGGCCTGTCACCGCCCGAAGGTCGAATCGAGAACGCTGCGCGCGCCAAACCGACGTCGCTCCGCTCGAGCGTCTCGCTGAGCGAGCGGACCAAGTTCGAGTTGTTTTCGTCTGGATCGCTTGCCGTGAGACGATAGTGCGCGCCCGCTCCGTCGATCCGCAAGAGCGCGACGCGTCCGCGGAACGCCTGCACGGCTTCGACGAGCACGGCATGCGCGCGAGCTTGCGAGACCTTCGGATCGATGACGACGTCGATCGTGACGAGGGGCGCATGCCCGAGCACGCGTGTCGGATTCACGAGGCTCAAAAGATGCGGCACGAAGAGATCGCAGCCGGCCTCGTCGACGAGATGAAGGGAGAGGAGCGAGGACGATTTCACGCGCCCGACGTGGCCGCCCCATTCGACGTAATCGCCGACGCGAACCGCGCGCGCGAAGAGCACGACCGCGCCGACGACGGCGCTCGCGAGGAGCGGAACGGCGGAAACGCCCAGCACCAAGATCGTGACGAGACCGACGCGAGGAAGCGGGCCGTCGTCCGAGCCGGTCACGAGCGGCGCACCGAGCGCGAGCGCGACGACGATGATGCCGCCGCGAAGAAGGATGCTCGTCGCCGGCGCGAGATCGGGCGGGATCCATTCGAGCTTCGCCTCACCACGCGCGACCGAATCGAAGAAGAGGCCGACGAAGCGAACGAGAATGCCGACGGCGATCGCGGCGACGGCCGCGACGACGACCACGGGCAACGCGGCGCCGAGTCGCTCGAAAAGCGCAGAAACAGGCTGCAAAACGAAGCCCGTGAGCTTGCCGGTATACGGCCTCGTCGATTCGAAAAGCGAGAGCGCGAAGACGAGCCACGCGTACGCGATCGTGAGCTGCAGAAGGCGATGGCCGAGCGAGAGCGCCACCGACACCGCGCCGCGCGTGCTCGCGCGCGACAGCACCTCGATTTGTCCGAGGCGGAGGCCGGTCAAGAATCCCGGATGCTCACGGAAATAATTTCGCGCGCGCCCGAGGAGCGCGTTCGTTTGACGAAGCAAGAGGAACGCGATGAGGCCGGAGAAAACGAGGAGCGAAAACGAGAAGACCGATTCCGCGATCTGCGCGCGCTTTTGCTCGGACCTCAGGACGTCGGTGAGCGACGCCGAGATCTTCTGCGCCGTGACGTCGACGCTCGGATCGCCCGCGGCTTTCGCGTCGTCCGGGCTCACCGTGAAAATGGGCGTCGCGCCGACGTAGACGACGCTCGATCCTTCGTGGGTCTCGATGCGCGTCGCCGGAATGGGCTGACCCTTCTCGAAGTGGAGCGCCTCGAGCGCTTGGCTCGCGGCCTTCGCGCGCGCGTCGATCGACACATCGCCGAGCGGCGCGCGGACGAGAAAGACCACGCGATCGTGGACCTTCACTTCGGCGGGCGGCTTCTCTTCTTTCGTCTCCTCTTTCGCGGCTGCCGATGCCGGCGCGGACGGCACGGCGCTCGGAATTTCGCTTGCGACCGGAGCCGCCGAAGCGCTCTCGGCCGGCGCGGCGGCTTCGGCGTCGGGTTGGTCGGCCGCCGCATCGACGACGGGGCCCGCATCGGCGATCACGCGGGACGCCGAAGAGGCTATTTTTGCCGCATTTTTGCCGGCATCCTGCGCGAACGACACGCGCGGGACGAAAAGAACGGCGAGGAGCAGGAATAGAGAGGCGAGCCGCACGCTTTGACGAGAGTCACGTGCCTCTTCCGGCCGGTCAAGCAGCGAATAAGACGCAGTCACGTGGAGGACGCACACCTTTCGACGCGCTAGCGCGTTTATACTGAGAATCGCATGTCGCTTTGGCACCGCTTCGGCAAAGTCGCGCTCACGTTGTCTGGTTTCGGAATCGCCACGGGCCTCGCCCTCACGCTGAAAGGCTCCGGCGGATTGTGGGAAGGCCTCACGCCCGCCATCGCCGCGAACAATCTCGCCGCCCAACAATCGAAAGACGCCTACGACCTCACGCAGCTGCGCGTCATCGACGAGGTCTTGAAATTCGTGCGCGATCGCTACGTCGATCCGAAGCGCGTGAAGCCGAAGGAGATGCTGCTCTCGGCGCTCAACTTCGTGCAGCGCGACGTCGCGCAAGTCATCGTGCTCTACGAGGAAGGCGCGCCCACCGTGAAGGTGCGCGTCGACACGCAAGAGCGCGAGTTCCGCGTCGACAACGTGCAGGGCCCGTGGGACGTCGCCGCGCGCCTTCGCGAAATCTTCGCGTTCTTGCAGGACAACTTGCGGAACACGGAAGTGAATTTGCGCGACGACGTCGAATACGCCGCGTGCAACGGCATGCTGCACACGCTCGATCCGCACAGCATCCTCCTGTCACCCGACGCGTACAAAGAGATGAACCTCACGACGAGCGGCCAATTCGGCGGTCTCGGCATCGTCATCTCCATTCGCGATCAACAGCTCACCGTCATCAATCCGATGCCGGGCACGCCCGCCGGTCGCGCGGGTCTCAAGAAGAACGATCGCATCCAGCGCATCAACGGCGAGTCGACCCTCAACATGGGCCTCACCGAAGCCGTGAATCATTTGCGCGGCGAAAAAGGCAGCAAGGTCGTCGTCTACATTCATCGCGACGGCCCTGACGGCTGGCCGGGCACGAAGCCGTTCGAGCTCACGCGCGAGGTGATTCACGTCGAGAGCGTGTCGCACAAGATGCTCGACGGCGGCGTCGGCTACGTGCGGATCAAGCAGTTCCAAGCGAACACGTCCGCCGAGCTCGACGCGGCGCTTTTGGATTTGAAGAAGAACGGCGAGCTCAAAGGTCTCGTGCTCGATCTGCGGGGAAATCCCGGGGGACTCCTCGATCAAGCCGCGCGCGTCGCCGACAAATTCATCGCCGACGGGCCCATCGTCGCCACGGTGGGAAACCCGAGCGAGGGTCGCGAAGAAAAAGAAGCGCACGTCGACGGCACCGAGCCGAATTATCCGATCGCGCTCCTCGTCAGCGGATCGTCGGCGAGCGCGAGCGAGATCGTCGCGGGCGCGATGAAGAACCACGATCGCGCCGTCATCGTCGGCGAGACCACGTTCGGCAAAGGCAGCGTGCAATTGATCTTCAACGAGCTCCCCGACAAGGCCGCGCTGAAGCTCACGATCGCGCAATACCTCACCGAGCCCGGCGACATCTCGATCCAAGGCACCGGCGTCACGCCCGACATCGAGCTCGATCCGATGACGGTCGACACGCAAGAAATGGATCTCGTCGGCGACGACGGTCTGCTCGTGAAGGAGCGCGACCTCTCGCGCAGCTTGTCGAACGCGCGCGCGCGCGAAGGCCAGCGTCCGCTCGAGACGGTGCGCTACGACTTGCCGACGAAAGATCGGCAAGACTTGCGCGAGCGAGGCGGCGATCCGGACGACACGCTTTCGAACGAAACGATCGCGAAGGATTTTCCGATTCGCTTTGCGCGCGACGTCGTCGCGCACGTTCCGCAGGGAAAAAGGCTGGATCAAGTGCGTGCGGCGAAGAGCGTCATCGCGGAAGCACGCTCGTCGGAGCTCGCGAAGGTGGCGGGCGAGCTGAAAGCGCTCGGCGTCGATTGGACCGACGCGCCGGGTGAAGCTCCCGCGACCGCGCCGACACCGACGCCGCCACAAGGCGTCGACGTGAAGGTCGAGACCGATCGTCCGGACAACGCCGTGAACGCCGGCGACGCGATGAACCTCAAGGTCACCGTGACGAACAAAGGCACGCAGACGCTCTATCGTCTGTATGGAGTCACGAAGAGCGACGATCCGCTGTTCGACACGAAAGAGCTCGTCATCGGAAAGCTCGATCCCGGCAAATCGAAGACCGCGACCGTGCCGCTCGGCTGGTGTGACGTCGAAGGGCACAAAGTCGGTTCGACGGCGGTGCTGCCGAAGGACGCTCCGCGCGTCTGCAAAGTCCCGAAGGACATTCTCACGCGCGTCGACGGCATCAAGCTCCACTTCTCCGAAGCGCGCGGCAAAGCGCCCGCCGACGTCGACATTCGCGCCGCCGTGAAGGGCCTCGAGCGCCCGGTCTTCGCGTACACGTACTCGGTCGTCGACGATCGCAAAGGCAACGGCGACGGTCGCGTGCAAAAAGGCGAAGAGCTCACGATGTATTTGACCGTGAAAAACACGGGCAAAGGGCCTTCGTTCGAGACGCAAGCGAACTTGAAGAATCTCTCCGGCGACGGCCTGCTCCTGCACGAAGGTCGCTTCTACATTTCGAACATGGCGCCCGGCGAGACGAAGCGCGTCGCGTTCACGTTCGACGTCACGAACGAGCTCGCCGATCCCGAAGCGAAGGTCGAGCTCTCGATCGCCGACACCGATCTACGCGAGAGCGTCGTCGAAAAAGTGCGGATGCCCGTCGCCGCTCCGCTCACGATCGACGCCGCGGGCGGCGCCGTGCACGCGAAAGGCGGCGGCGCGGACATGTTCGAATCGCCCGAAGCAGGCGCACGCAGCTTCGGACGTTTGCCGCCGGGCGCGGCCGCGTCGGTGCTCGGAAAATACGGCGATTTCGACAAGATTGCCGTCGGCAAGGGTCGCTTCGCATTCGTGGCCGCGCGCGACGTCGACTCGGGCGGGTCTCCTGCGGCGACGCTCGCATTCGACGACACGATGGAGCACGCACCGCCGGCGATCGAGCTCGGTACCCCCGCGCTCACGACCCGCGAAGGTCACACCGTGATCAAAGGAACCGCGAGCGACAACGAGCGCTTGCTCGACGGCTACATTTTCGTCGGCGCGCGCAAGGTCTTCTATCGATCGAATCGCGACGGCGCCGATCCGAAGAAGATGTCGTTCGAAGCGGATCTTCCGCTCCGGCCCGGCGCGAACGTCGTGAGCGTGGTCGCGCGCGAAAATCCGGACACGACGAGCCGAAAGACGTTCGTCGTGCGCCGCGATGGTCCGAATGGAGAGCTGCTCGCGACGCCGAAGACCGACGAAGAGCTCGGCGACACGATGCTCGGCGGCAACGACGACTGAGTCGCTGCTCCTAGACGCACATCAAGGATGCGCGGCCGGTGGCTCGTGCGCGCCGGCTGGCTCCGACGCCTCGAGCTGCTTCAACTTCGCGTCGACGTCGGCCAAGAGCTGCGCGTCGTCGTCCTTGCCTTCCGCGCCGTGCCGGAGCGCCGTGTATTTGGCTTTCGTCTCCGCCACGGCTGCTTCTGCGTGATGCAAGTGCGAGCGCGTCGTCACGTACGTGGACACGAGGGAGAAGAGACACACGGCGCCCATCGCCACCGATATGTACCAAGCCTTGCGATTCGCGAGCAGGAGCGCGACCGACGCGATGACGATTCCGATCTCGGCCGCGAGCTGCCCCCACTCGTAATGCTCGCTCGCTTCGAAGTGCGCTTCGACCGCCTCGTCGTACGACTCCGCCCAGCCCTGCGCCGCTTCGAGCTCTTCGCCGTATCGTTTTCCGGCGTTCATCGTGCGCTCGATGTCGGAGGTGCGCGGCTGTAAAATGGCCACGAGCGCTTCGGTCGAACGCGCGACGGCGTCGACGGTGAGGCTCTCCGCGCCTTTCGAGCTCGGCCCCGCGCCGTCTCGAGAAATGGATTCTTCGAATCGCGCGAGCTCTTTGTGGCTCGGCGAAAGCGCGTGGAGCGTGCCGAGCTCGGTCAGCGTCATGCGGTACTTCATACGCTGCGCTTGGTATTTTCCGTACGTGTTGCTTTGCTCGACCATCGTCGAGATCAAGTCCGTGCGCTCGCCGCCGACCATCGCCGCGCAGAGGGCGAGCATCACGCCGAGGATCGCCATCGTGATTCCTGCCAGGCGGCCGACGCCGCCGTCGTGACCTGCGTGGTCGCCGTGCGATGCGTGGGCCGCGTGTTCGATCTTCTCGGCAATTTCGTGGGCGTTTGCCATTTCGAATCTCTCTCCTCGTGTCTACGGAACGGAGCCTACTTCTTTGCCGTGCTCAGCGACGATGGTTGTCGATTCCCGGCGGGATGCTGCCGGTCGGTGCCGTGTCTACGGGTACCGATTGAGGCTCGGCCCGTTCTTGCGCAAGCTGTTTGAGCTTCGCATCGACGTCTGCGAGCAGCATCGCGTCGTCGTCCTTGCCTTCGGACGCGTGCCGCAGCGCCGTGTATTTCGCCTTCGTGTCGGCGATCGTTTCTTCCGCGTGGCGCAGGTGCGCTCGCGTCACGACGAACGTCGATACGAGCGCGACGGCGCATGCCCCGCCCATCGCGACCGACACGTACCACGCCTTTCGGTTCGCCAAGAGGAGCGCGACCGACGCGATGACGATCCCGATCTCGGCGGCGAGCTGTCCCCATTCGTAGTGCTCGCTTGCCTCGAAATGGGCGTCGACCGCCTCTTCGTACGACTCGGCCCAGGCCTGCGCTGCTTCCTGTTGCTC
>JAICXU010000418.1 GCA_025934595.1 Polyangiaceae bacterium
CATCGCGTGATCCCGCTTTCGCGAGGCGGAACCTCGCTCGTCGTGGCGATGGCCGACCCGACGAACCTGAACGCGATCGACGATCTGAAATTTTTGACCGGCTACAACATCGATCCGGTCATCTCGAGCGAGACGCAGATCGTGAACGCGATCGAGCGCTACTACAACGTCGGACCTTCTTACGACGAGGTGATGGCGGGCTTCGACGAAGCGGAGATCGATTTCGCCGAGGCCGAAGAAGACATCAACTTGATGGAGCTCGAGAAGGCGAGCGAGGACGCTCCCGTCGTCAAGCTCGTGCAGATGATCTTGCTCAGCGCCATCAAGAAAGGCGCGAGCGACATCCACATCGAGCCCTACGAAAAGAAGCTCCGCGTGCGCTATCGCGTCGACGGCGTGCTCATCGAAGAGATGGCGCCGCCGCTCAAGCTGAAGAACGCGATCGTCAGCCGCGTGAAGATCATGAGCCAGCTCGACATCGCCGAGCGCCGGCTGCCGCAAGACGGGCGCATCAAGTTGAAGCTCGGAAAAGGGCGCGAGATGGATTTTCGCGTGAGCGTTTTGCCGACGCTCTGGGGCGAGAAGATCGTCATGCGCCTCCTCGACAAGGGGAACCTGCAGCTCGACATGACGAAGCTCGGCTTCGACAAAAAGCCGCTCGACGATTTTTTGTGGGCCGTGCATCAACCGTGGGGAATGGTGCTCGTCACGGGTCCCACCGGATCCGGAAAGACGACGACGCTCTATTCGGCGCTCTCCGACCTCAACAAGATCGCGCACAACATTTCGACTGCGGAAGATCCGGTCGAGTACAACTTGCACGGCATCAACCAAGTGCAGATGCACGAGGACATCGGTCTCAACTTCGCCGCCGCCCTTCGCTCGTTCTTGCGACAAGACCCGGACATCATCATGGTCGGCGAGATTCGAGACTTCGAAACGGCGGAAATTGCCGTGAAAGCCGCGCTCACGGGCCACATGGTGCTCTCGACGCTGCACACGAACGACGCGCCCGCGACGATCTTCCGACTTCTGAACATGGGCGTCGAGCCGTTCCTCATCACGGCGAGCGTGAACCTCGTTCTCGCGCAACGTCTCGCGCGGAAAATCTGCGTCGACTGCAAGAAGCCGCATCCGATCGAAGCGCAGGCCCTGAAAGACATCGGCTTCACGCCCGAGCAGATCGCGAAAGCGAATCTCATGAAAGGCGAGGGCTGCCGCACCTGCAACAACACCGGCTACAAAGGACGCGTGGCGCTCTACGAGGTCATGCGCTTCACCGACAACTTGAAAGAGATGGTTTTGCAGGGAGCTCCGACCGCGGAGCTCAAGATGGGCGCGATCAAGAACGGCATGATGACGCTGCGCATGAGCGGCATTCAGAAGGTGCTCGACGGGGTGACCACGACCGAAGAAATTCTTCGCGTCACGATGTCGGACTGAGCTCGGGACGCGTAACGACTCTGCCCGCTGGACGTCGGCAGGTTTGCGCGCTCCAATGTTCATGGTGAGCCTTCGTCCGGCTTTGGAAGCGCTGCGGCGCGGCGAGCATCGCGTAGCGCGTCTCGCGTTGAAAAAAGCGGAGCGTGATTTTTCGGCCGCGGGCGACGTGCCGAACACGGCGTGGGCGCTTCTTCTTTCTGCGCGCGCGGCCGAGCAAGGCGGCGAAGGGCGCATGATCGCGAAGCTGCTCGATCGCGCGCGCAGGGCGGCGCGATCGGGATCGCATTTGCAGATCGAAGCGATGGTGGCGCTCGCGGAAGCAGAGCACGCGGCGAAGTCGCTCGCGATCGGGGACGCGCACGTCGCCGCCTCGCGCGCGTGGGCCGCGGCCCATCGCGCCGGCAACGCGATGCTCGCGAAAGAGGTGGAGCTCTTCGAGGCTGCGCTCGCGAAGCCCGTCGCGCACACGCACGACGGCGAGAAGCTCGACCTCGCGGCGATCGCGGAGAAAATTCGCGCGCCGAACGTGCTCGTCCTCGATGCACGACGAAACGCCGTATTTTGCCGTGGATTGCAGATCGTCGATCTCGCCTCGCGCCCTCTCGCGTTCGATCTCCTCGCATTGCTGGCCGAAAGATCGACGCGCACCGTGGCGGTGCGCGCGTCGAACGTCGTCGAGCTTCGCGCGCATGTGCGGCTGCTTCGCAAGCTCGCGGGGGCCAAGCTAGGACCCTTCGTCTTCGAGGGAAAGACGCTCGCATGGGAAGCCTCGGCGAGGCCGGTCGTCATCGTGCCCATCGCGCCCCGCGTGGAAGCGCGCCTCGAATCGATTTTGTCGGATGGGCGCGCGTGGTCCGTGAGCGCTCTCGCGAAGGGTCTCGGCGAGCCCGATCGAGCCATCATGCGCGGCCTCCGAGCGCTGGAAAAGCGCGGCGTCGTGAGCTCGCTCGACCCGTCGCCGAAGAAGCTCGCCAAGAAACGATGGGAGCTCGCCTCGCCGGTGGCTCGCCTCTGCTACTCTGAGCTTCGATGACGCAACCCGACGGCGAGCTCACGTTCAATCTCCATCAGCTCTGCAAAGCCATGGTCGATCGTGGCGCGAGCGACATGCACATCACCGTCGGTCGTCCGCCGCTCCTTCGCATCGACGGATCGATCATGCCGCTCAAGCTCCCGGACCTGCGGCCCGAGCACACGAAGCAGCTTTGCTACTCGATCCTCACCGAAGAACAGAAAATCCAATTCGAGAAAAACAGCGAGCTCGACTTCTCGTTCCATTTCAAGAATCTGTCTCGCTTTCGCGCGAATCTTTTCTTGCAGCGCGGCGCTGTCGCGGGCGCGTTCCGAACGATTCCGTTCAAGATTCTTTCGTTCGACGAGCTCGGTCTGCCTGCCATCATCGGGGAGCTCTCGCAAAAACCCAGCGGTCTCGTTCTCGTGACCGGTCCGACGGGCTCGGGTAAATCCACGACGCTCGCGTCCATGATCGACAAGATCAACAGCGAGCAGCGCTTGCACATTCTCACCGTCGAAGATCCGATCGAGTACTTGCACGTGCACAAGCTCTGCGTCGTGAACCAGCGCGAGGTCGGCGCCGACACGGAGGGCTTCAAAACGGCTTTGAAATACGTGCTCCGGCAAGATCCCGACGTCGTGCTCATCGGCGAGATGCGCGACCTCGAGACGATCGAGGCGGCGCTCACGATCAGCGAGACCGGTCACTTGGTGTTCGCCACGCTCCACACGAACAGCGCCGTGTCGACCATCAACCGCATCATCGATGTATTCCCTCCGCATCAACAGCAACAGGTGCGGTCGAAGCTGTCGTTCGTGCTGCAGGCGGTCGTCAGCCAACAACTGATTCCACGCATGGGCACGCCGGGTCGCGTGATGGCGATGGAGATCATGATCCCGAACGCGGCCATCCGAAACTTGATCCGCGAAGACAAGATCCACCAGATCTACAGCCAGATGCAGGTCGGCCAAGACAAGTTCGGAATGCAGACGCTCAATCAAGCGCTCTTCGCGCTCGTCCAAAAACGCATCATCTCGCTCGAGGAAGCGCTTGGGCGATCGCTCGAGATCGACGAGCTCAAGATGATGGTGGAAGGACGGACGGCAATGGGATCGCCGGTGGGCCGCCGGGCGTAGGCGGGCGTGATCGCGACGGCGCGGAGGTTTGGCGGTTACTTCGAGACTCGAATGCCGAACGGTGCGGCGGCTGCGGCGATGTCTGGATTGATTACGCCTTGCGCGATGAGCGCGCGGACGGCGGGTGGGCCACGACGACGATCTTGGATTTTGCCGAGCGACATCGCTGCGACGATTCGCGCGGTGAGCGGCGCGAGATCCGGCGGTGGATCGATCGAGGAGACTTTCGCTCTCGCTTCTTCGAGGTGGCCTGCGGAGGCTGCTGCGTACGCCGATAGCCAATTCGCGAGCGGGCCGAGGACGAGCGGATTTTTTGCGAGGAGCGGCGTGGCTTCCGACGCTTTGTCACGCGCGGCGAGGGTGTACACGCGCTCGGCGAGCGAGCGCAGCGTGATCGTGCCCGATGCGACGGCAGCCGCGCTCAGCGCGTCGGCGTCGTCGAGACGATTTTCGTAGCGCGCGAGCCTCGCGAGACGAAGCGCGCGAAGCGGCGGCGTGGAATCGGAAGGCTTTCCCCACGCGGCGGCGAGCTTGTCGGCCAAGGCGACGTTGGCGGTGTCGAGCGCCACGTCCATCGCGACGAGATCGGCCCACGGCGAGTCGTCCTCCGCGAGCTGCGCGAGTCGATCGGCGCCGATGCTCTTTTCTTTTCCTGCCAGCACTTCTTGTCCGAGCGCGAGCGGCAGGAGCACCGGCAGCTTCCGCGCGTCGGGCGAGAGCGCATCGAGCGCGCGCGCGAGACCGTCGGC
>JAICXU010000564.1 GCA_025934595.1 Polyangiaceae bacterium
AGCTGCTTCAATTCCGGCACGAAATAAGGGTTTTCGAGGAATCGCACGTCGAGCACGACGTCTGCGTCGACGGGCGTTCCGTATTTGAAACCGAACGAAACGATGCGCGTCAGCATTTTCGGCGCGCCGCCGGACGCGGGACCGAGCTGCGCGATCACGGCGCGACGAAGCTCGTGCACGGAGAGATGGGTCGTGTCGATCACGTGCGTGGCACGGGCACGCAGCGACGAAAGGCGCTCGCGTTCGATGCGCACTCCGTCGAGCACCGCAATGGCGCCTTCGGCTCCGGTCGATGCGAGCGGATGCGGCCTTCGCGATTCGCTGAATCTTCGGAGGAGCGCGTCGTCGGTGGCGTCGAGAAACAGAACCTCGACGTCACGTGCTCCGCCTTGTCCGAGCTCGTCGAGGACTTTTCGAACGGACGCCAAGAACGCGCGCACGCGCACGTCCATGCCGAGCGCGACGCGTACGATGCCGCCTTCTTCGCAGGCCGCGACGGCGGGCGGCGCGAGGAGGGTCGGAAGATTGTCGATGCAAAAATATCCGAGGTCCTCGAGCGTATGGAGGACGGTGGTCTTGCCGGCGCCGGAGAGACCCGTGACGACGACGACCCTGGTTTTTGCAGCGTTTTGTGAGGGCTGCGTCATTTGTCGCCCCCTGATTCCGGGTCGGGCTCTTCGCGAGCGATGGGGCGCACGGCAGGGATCCACGCGGAGCTCTCGTTCGAACGACCTTCGCTCTGCGCAAAGCGCGCGAGTGACGCTGCCGAAGAAATGGGCGCGGGCGCCTTGGGGTCGGACTCGATCGCCGCGCGCGACACGAGCTGCTGCTCGATTCGCGCCAAAAATTCTTGCGAGCTCACGACGCCTGCACGTCGTAAGAGCTCGTTGCGCGCTGCGATCTCGAGGATCGTTCCCATGTCGCGCCCGGGCCTGACCGGAACCGACAGCTCGCGGATCGGTGTTCCCAAAATCACGTGGTGGCGCTCTTCGAGCCCCAATCGATCATGCTCGTTTTCTTCTGCCCATTCGACGAGCCGCACGACGACGTCGATCTGCATGCGCTCGCGCACGGCCGTGACTCCGAAGAGCGCCTGCACGTTGAGCACGCCGAGACCCCGCACCTCCACGTGATGGCGCAAAAGCTCCGCCGCGCGGCCATAGACGACGCCCGGCGGACGCCAATCGCATTCGACGATGTCGTCGGCGACGAGCCTGTGACCGCGCAAAACGAGCTCGATCGCGCACTCGCTCTTTCCGATCCCGCTCTTTCCGAGCAGGAGCACGCCCACGCCGAACACGTCGACGAGGACGCCGTGAAGGCTCGTGTGCGGAGCGAGTCGATCGTCCAGCACGGCGTGCAGCGCGTTGATGGTGCGGCTCGATCGCGCGTCGGTGACGAAGAGCGGCGTGCCCGTGGCCTCGGCGGATGCGACGAAGGCGCGCGGCGGCTCGTGATTTCCCGTGATGACGATGCACGACAAGCCAAGCCCGAAAAATCCGCGCGCGGCCGTGCTGCGCCCCGTCGGATCGAGCGAGTCGAGATACGAGAGCTCGGTTTCGCCGAGCACCTGCACGCGCGTGGGCACCACGCCATGAAAATGGCCGGCGAGCGCCAAGCCGGATTTTTGCACGCGGGGATGCCGAATCGGCCTGTCGAGGCCGCTTTCGCCGGCGCGACGTTCCATCGGGATCGACAGCTCGGGATCCTCCGCGAGACCACGCGTCGTGATCTCGCCGTGCGGCTCCGGGCTGCGCGACCCCCCGGTCCCGTTCACGCTCGCCCCCGTTCTTCTTGGGCGATGAGGTCGAACGCGGCTCGCCCGTCGGGTGAGGAGATGAGCTCCTCGCGGAATGCTCTGCTGCGCAAGAGGCGCGACACGCGCGCGAGCGTCTTCAAATGCTCCCCCGTCGCGCTCTTCGGCGCGAGGATCGCAAAGAGGAGGTGCACGTCTCCCGCATCGATCGCATCGAAAGCGACGCCGGCGGGCACGACCAGCAGCGCCGCCGATTGCTGCGTGAGCCTCGGCAGCGACGCATGGGGGATCGCGACGCCCTCACCGATGCCCGTAGATTGTAGCTGCTCGCGCTCGTTCAGGACGTGCGCGACGGTTTCTTCCGACGCGGACTCCGACGCGAGCATCTTCGCGAGTCGCTCGATCGCTTGCTGCTTGTCGAGCGGTCCTTCGGATTTCGCATGCACCTGCACGCGTTCGGGAGTGAGCAGCTCCGTAAGAATCATTGCGGTCGTTCGATAGGGATAATAGCGCGCAAACCTGCCCGCGCGTCTTGACGAGCGCGCAAACCTGCCCGCGCGTCTTGACGAGCGCGGAGACCTGCCCGCGCGCGACTTGAGTGGCGGTTAGCCTTTTACGCTCGGCGAGCTCGGCTCGTCACCCAGCAAATGATCCGACGCGCGGTCGGCCCCCTTCTTGATTCGCTCTTCTTTCTTGGCGCGAATCTGGCGCTCGAGCTTGTCGACCACTTTGTCGATCGACGCGTACATGTCCTCGCTCGCTTCGTGCGCATGAAAATGATGAGGCCCCGAGTGGATGTCCACCTCGGAGCTCTGGGAGAGATGCTGGCAGCTCAACGTGACTTGCGCCTTCAGCGGGCTTCGCAGAAAGCGTTGCAGCTTGGCGATCTTGTCGGTGGCGTACGCCTTCACGGCGTCGGTCGATTCCATCTGGCGAAACGTGATCGAAATCTGCATGGGATGAAGCCTCCTGTTCGATCGATAGCGACGATGACGCCAAGCAAGGCGACCGCCACACGCAAACATGCGGACGACGGTCGAAAATGCAGCAGTTACTTAGAACAATTTCTTCCGCTTGCTCGAGGCAAGGATGCCGAGCATCTCGCGGTATTTCGCGACGGTTCGGCGTGCGATCTGAATTCCGTCGTTTTTCGCGAGAATTTCCACGATCGCTTGGTCCGAGAGTGGGTTCTGCTTGTCCTCCTCCTCGATGATTTTTTTGATCGCCTGCTTCACGCTCTCGCTGGCGATGTCCTCTTCGCTCGTGCGGCGAATGGAGGAGTTGAAGAAGTACTTGAGCTCGAAGAGCCCTTGCGGCGTGTGCACGTACTTGTTCGTCGTGACGCGGCTGATCGTGGACTCGTGCATGCCGACCGAATCGGCGACGTCGCGGAGAATCATCGGCTTCAGATAGGCGACGCCCTTCTCGAAGAAGTCGCGCTGCTTTTCCACGATGCACTCGGTGACGCGGATGATCGTCTTTCGGCGCTGCTCGATCGCGCGAATCAGCCACTGCGCGTTGCGGAGCTTCTCGCCGATGAACTCCTTCGCGTTCGGGTCCTTCAGGAGCTGCTTCGTGAGCGTCTCGTTGATGTAGAGGCGCTGCACGCCGCGATCGTTGTCGGTGACGACCCATTTCTCGCCGTCCTTGACGACGTAGACGTCGGGCGTGATGGCGATGGTCTTGTCGTCGGTCTCCGTGAAGTTGCGCGCGGGCCGCGACTCGAGCTTTTGGATCTCTTTGACCGACTCGTAGACCTCTTCGATCGGCACCTTCAGGTCACGCGCGATCGCGGGGTAA
>JAICXU010000528.1 GCA_025934595.1 Polyangiaceae bacterium
CGGGCGATGGTGGCGGAGGAGGCATGGGGGGAATGGGCGGAATGGGCGGTATGGGAGGCATGGGCGGCGACTTCGATATGTGACCAACCGGACAGACAACTGTCCGAACAGCTACATATTGCTCAGCCGCCTGGAAGAAGCCGCCGAGAACGCCCAGCAAGAAGATTGGTTTTTCCGATCCCTTGATCCTTGGCGGCCTTCGCGACTTGGCGGTTTTCTTTCTTCGCCGTCATTCGTTCGCGGGCGGGACTTGGTCCCACTCGCAAGCCATGTTGTCGTCGGTGACCTCGCGCGCGCCTTCGGTTCGCGCGAGGATCGCTTCGCGTGACTCCATCGAGGCCCATTGCTCGGGCGACGCGTCGACGATGCTCGCGATCCCGTCGAGCACTTTGCGATCTTCCTCTCGGCTGGGATCGAGGACGCGCTGGCCTTCGACGGTCGCGTTCGCGAGCTCGTCGCGCCACGCGTTGCGATCGAACGTAATGGGCGAGTCGCTGACGGCCATGAAATTCTCGAAGCGCATCGCGTAAGGAAATTCGAGGACCGCGGTGCGCTGCACGGCGTCGGAGCTCGTGGTGTTGAAGTAGTGCAGGCCGCCGGGCAAGAGATGCGCGCGCGCGATCTCGAGGAAGTCGCGCGAGAGGAGATTCGTGACGTGCGCGCGCCAGTGCCACGTCGTGTTCATGACGATGACGTCGAACTTCGCGTCGGGATGGCGCAGCAGCCAGCGGCGCCCGTCGTCGATGACGATCGTGACCTTCGGGTTCGTGAGAATGCTCGCGACCTCGGGATGCTTCGGGATCAAGTCGAGGTAGCCGGGATCGATCTCGACGATGGTGAGATGCTCGAGCCCCGGAAAGCTCGCGAGCGCCTGCGCCCAGGATCCCGAGGCGAGACCAATCATCAGCATCTGTTTCGGATGGGGATGCAGGACCTCGACGGCGAACGCGCGCTCGATCCGATTGCGGTCGTCGACGAGCGACACGTTGAACGCACCGTCGTAGGCGCCGCCGCCGTACACCTCGAGGTTCTTGTCGACGACGATGACGCCGTGCCGATTCTCGAGGACGTCGACGAACGTGGAGTCGCTCGTGAAGCTCCCTTTCATGAGGAGGCGCTCGTAGATTTGGCGGAACGCGAAGCCTCCCGACACGGCCACGAATGCCACCGCCGCGCCGATCGCCAAGGCCCACGATCCCAGCGTTTTTCCGCGGGATCCGGAGATGACGACGAGCATGAGCGACATGCCGAGGCCCGCGCACGCGAGGCCCGTCGAGATGGCGCGCGTCGAGGCGATTTCCATCAGCACGAAGCCGGTCAAGAGACTCCCGAGCGTCGAGCCGATGATATTTGCAAGATACACGTATCCTAACTGCAGCCCCGCGCGGTCATCGGCGTCGATTCCGAAGTGCGCCACGAGCGGCAAGACGGCGCCCATGGATCCCGCCGCGATCATGACGAGCAAAAAGCCCATCTCCCACGCCGGCCGCCCGGGGAGGTGAACGTCGGTCGTCGCGAGCCGGGCGGTGAGGGGAATCACGAAGTAGCTCGCCACCGATGCGCAGCCGGCGAAGATCGCGATGATGCGGAGCATCGCGTTTCGGCGATCGCCTTCGAGATCTTTGCAGAGCGGCTTCGTGACGGCCGCGCCCACCGCGACGCCGACCAAGTAGAACGCGAGGAGCAACCCGAACGCGGAGGGCCGACCGCGGCTCGCGAACGCGAACACGCGATACCAGAGAATTTCGTAGGAGAGCGCGATGAATCCGCTCGCCCACGCGACCACGAGCATCAGATTGCGTTTCACGACGCGAGCTCCGGCGCGGAAGGCGCGTCCTCCGGCGTCTTTTTCCTCGGTTTCGCGTGCAGTGCGAGCGCGCCGAAGCCCGATACGAAATTCAGCGCGGCGGCGACACGCAGCGTTCCTTCTTGGCCGAGCGTGCCGAGCAAAATCACGACGCCGAGAAATGAAGCGAGCGCGGAGCCGAGCGTGTTCACGAAGTAGAGGCCCGACACCGATGCGCCGACGTTCTTCGACACACGCGAAAAATGCGCGACGAGGAGCGGCAACGTTCCGCCCATCAGCATCGTCGGAAGGAGCAAGAGACCGAACGTGACGAGCCCGATGCCGAGCGGCGGGAGCTCGAGAGTGAGACGACCCACCTCGTGGAAGATGCGAAGCGACACGAGACCGAAGATGCCGATCGAGCACTCCGCGATCGCGAAGTAGAGAACGGCCGGCCGGCGAGGACTCTTCGAGATCATGCCGCCCGCGAGGCTGCCGAGACCGAGGCCCAACATGAAGACGGTGACCACCATCGTCACGGCTTCTTGGTTGATGCCGTAAATCGAGAACAGCGTTCGCTGCCAGACGACTTGGTAGAGGAGCGCCGCCGCGCCGGAGACGAAAAAGAGGGCGCGCAGGCCTTTTGACGCCAAATCACCGGACGGGTTGCGCAACCGATTGGACCTCCTCTTCGACGACCGCTTGGACCACATGGCGCGCGTTATATCGCTTTTTGACTTGCGACAAACGCGCACGTTACTCTTCATGCTCGTGAAGACCGACCCCAGCCCCGCGAAATTCGGCCGCGAGTTTCGCGCCGGAGAAGTGCTTTTCCGCGAGGGCGAAGACGGGCGCGAGATGTTCGTCATCCAAGGCGGAAAGGTCCAAGTCTCGAAGCGCGTCGGAGATCGGGAGCGTCCCATCGCCGTGCTCGGTCGCGGCGAATTCCTCGGCGAAATGGCGATTTTGAACAACAAGCCGCGCAGCGCGACGGCCACCGTCATCGAAGACGCGACGTGCCTCGTCATCGACAAGCGCACGCTCGAAGCGATGATCACGAACAACAGCGAGATCGCGGTGCGTCTCATCAAGAAGCTCGCGAGTCGCCTCGATGCCTCGGACACGCTCGTCGAGATCTTGATGCATCCCGATCCTCGTGCGCGCGTCATGCTCTCGCTGAAGCGCCACGCCGAGAGCTTCGGCGAGGAGAGCGACGAAGGAATTCGCCTGAGCATCACCGCCGCTGCCATTGCGCAGGAGGTGGGGGCCGAATTGCCCCACGTCATGGCGGTGCTCGGGAAGCTCGAAAAGCTCGGAATTGCGGTGCAAGACGACGCCGACGGGTCCGTCATCATCACCGACGCAGGGCGACTCTTGGAATTCTTGGAGCTACTCGAAATGCCGCGTAAATTCGAGGCGGCTTCTTAATGGACCTACGCGTCATCGGCTGCCACGGCGGAGAAACGCCGCGCCATCGCACGAGCGCGTTCGTGCTGAACGATCGCGTCGCGATCGACGCGGGCTCGCTCACGAGCGGTCTCGAGCTCCGCGCGCAATGCGCGCTCGAGGCCGTTTTGGTCAGCCACGCGCATCTCGATCACGTGCGCGACCTCGCGACCATCGCCGACAATCGCGCGCAGAACGGATGTCCGCCACTCACGATCGCCGGAACGAAAGAGACCTGCGATCTCTTGAAGAAGCACTTCTTCAACAACAAGCTCTGGCCGGACTTCACGAAAATTCCGAGCGCGGCAAAGCCCACGATCCAATTTCTCCCGATGAAGCCGGAGACGCCCATGAAGATCGCGGGGCTCACGGTGCGCGCGATCCTCGTGAGCCACACGATCGAATGCTGCGCGTTCGTCGTGTCGACCAAAGGGGGCGCGATCGCATACAGCGGCGACACCGGGCCGACGGACAGGCTGTGGCACGTGCTCAACGCGACCGACAACCTTCGC
>JAICXU010000260.1 GCA_025934595.1 Polyangiaceae bacterium
TATTCGCCACGGATAGTGCACTATACTACTTGCTGACGCGGCTGTCCCGTCGTAAGGGAAAAGGACGATGGCTGCCCACGACGCGAAAGAGCACCCGCCGGTTCGCTTCGAGACCCACCCCGACCGGTACGTCCACTGGAAGCTCGATTTCCCGGCCGCGCATGGGGCCCCACAAGGGCAGGTCGCGCGCCTGGCGATGGACGTGAAGGAAGACCGCGGCATGCGCCCGGGCTACCCGCTCAAGCTCAACTCGTACGACCTCGGCGTCGACATCGAGCTCGCCGACGCCCTTCAGCGGATCCGCTTCGAGCATCCGGAGGTCCGCGCTGTCCTCGTCACGAGCGGCAAGGACCGCATCTTCTGCTCCGGCGCGAACATCTACATGCTCGGCAGCTCCACCCACGCGTTCAAAGTGAATTTCTGCAAGTTCACGAACGAGACGCGTCTCTATCTCGAAGACATGAGCCAAGCGTCCGGCATCCACTCGCTCGCCGCTCTCAACGGTACGGCGTCGGGCGGCGGCTACGAGCTCGCGATCGCCTGCGACGAGATCGTGCTCGCCGACGACGGATCGTCGGCCGTGAGCTTGCCGGAGGCGCCGCTCCTCGGCGTGCTTCCGGGAACGGGCGGCCTCACGCGTCTCGTCGACAAGCGGAAGATCCGCCGCGATTTGGCAGACGTCTTTTCGACCGTGGCCGAGGGCGTGCGCGGCAAACGCGCGCTCGAATGGAACCTCGTCGACGAAGCGCCGCCGCGCGCAAAATTCCAAGAGACGGTGAAGAGGCGCCTCGACGCGCTCGTCGCGAAATCGAGCCGAAAATCCCATGCGCCGGTGAAGCTCGGGCCGCTCGAAGCAAAGCGATCCGATAAGGGTGCAGAATACAAGTACGTGTCCCTCGTCCTCGATCGCGCGGCGCGCAAAGCCACCCTCACGATTCGCGCTCCCAAAGAGCCGCAACCGAAGACGCCCGCCGACCTCGCGAAAATCGGCGCCGACGCATGGTGCATCCGCGCGTGGCGCGAGCTCGACGACGCGCTCCTCGATCTTCGCTTCAACGAGCCGCTCATCGGCGTCGTGGCGCTCCGCACCGAAGGTGACGCGGAAGCGGTGCTCGCCGTCGACAGATTTCTGTCGGAGAACGAGGATGACGGCCTCGTGCGCGAAGTCGCCTTGCTCATCAAGCGCGTCTTGAAGCGCCTCGACATGACCGCGAAGTCGCTCTTCTCTCTCGCCCAGCCCGGCTCGTGCTTCGCCGGATCACTCCTCGAGCTCGCGCTCGCATCCGACCGCGTCTACATGAAAGACGAAGACGGCGTCTCGCTCTGGGTCTCGCCGATGAACGCGGGCCCCTATCCGATGGGCAACGGCCTCACGCGTCTCGAGTCGCGCTTCCTCGCCGATCCCTCCAAAGCATCGCGCGTGCTGGAAACACAAGGCGCGATTGGCACGCTAGCGGCGCAGAAGCTCGGCCTCGTCACGTTCGCCCCCGACGACATCGACTGGGACGACGAAATCCGCATCGCGTTCGAAGAGCGCGCGAGCTACTCGCCCGACGCAATGACGGGGATGGAAGCCTCGCTCCGCTACGGCGGCCCCGAGACGATGGAGACGAAAATCTTCGGCCGCCTCACCGCGTGGCAAAACTGGATCTTCCAGCGCCCGAACGCCGTCGGAGAAAAAGGCGCGCTCACTCTTTACGGAAAACCGGAGCGTCCGGAATTCGATTTCAGGAGAACGTGATCATGAGCACGGTCGTCAATGACGAGAAGATTCCGAACAACGTCAACCTCGCGGGCGACAAGAAATTGCAGCGCGCGCTCGAAGCGTGGCAGCCGAATTTCATCAACTGGTGGAAAGAGATGGGTCCGTACGGCTTTCAAGCCGACGACGTGTATCTCCGCACCGCGATCGCGGTCGGCCAGGAAGGCTGGGCGCACTTCGATTACGTGAAGATGCCCGATTACCGTTGGGGCATTTTTCTCGCCGATCCGGTGGCGGATCGCAAAATCGGATTTGGCGACTGTTACGGCGACCCCGTCTGGCAGGAAGTGCCGGGCGAGCATCGCAACACGCTCCGCCGTTTGATCGTCACGCAGGGCGACACCGAGCCCGCGAGCGTCGAGCAGCAGCGCCTGCTCGGGCACTCCTGCCCTTCCGTGTATGATCTCCGTAATTTGTTCCAGGTGAACGTCGAAGAAGGACGTCACCTCTGGGCGATGGTCTACCTCCTGCAGTCGTACTTCGGACGCGACGGTCGTGAAGAGGCCGAGGCGCTCCTCGAGCGACGAAGCGGCGACGAGAACAAGCCGCGCATTTTGGGCGCATTCAACGAGCCTTGCACCGATTGGCTCTCGTTCTTCATGTTCACGTTCTTCACCGATCGCGACGGCAAGTTCCAGCTCCTCGCGCTCGCCGAGAGCGCGTTCGATCCCTTGTCACGCACGACGCGCTTCATGCTCACCGAAGAAGCGCATCACATGTTCGTCGGCGAGACGGGCGTCGGCCGGGTCGTCGAGCGCACCGCGCACGTGATGAAGGAGAGCGGAAAAGATCATCCCGACGACGTGCGAAAGCTCGGCGCGATCGATCTACCGACGATGCAGAAATATTTGAACCTCTGGTACTCGCTCTCGCTCGATCTCTTCGGCGGCGAGGTCAGCTCCAACGCAGCGAGCTTCTTCGCGACCGGCGTGAAAGGTCGCGCGAAGGAAGATCAGTACGAGGATCACAAGGCGCTCGAAGGCACGTATCGCGTCGCGCAGGTGAAAGACGGCAAGCTCGTCGAAGAGGACGTCGCGCTCCGCACCGCGATGAACGAAGTGCTCCGCGACGATTACGTCACCGACTGCCAGCGCGGCGTCGACAAATGGAACCGGTCGCTCGAAGCGCAGGGCATCTCGTTCAAGCTGACGTTGCCGCACCGCCGCTTTCATCGTCACATCGGCCTCTACGCGAATCTTTTTTGCGACCCGGCGGGAAACCTCGTCGGCAAAGAGACCTTCGACGCGAAACGAGACGAATGGCTGCCGAGCGAAGCCGACAAGACGTTCGTGAAGAGCCTCATGCAGAAGCCCATCTACGATCCGAAACAGATGGCGAGCTGGATCGCCGCGCCGCGCATCGGCATCAAAGGTCGCCCCGTCGACTTCGAATACGTGCGCCACGGCGACGTGTGATGCTTCCGCTGCTGGAGCATCATTTCGTCACATAGTCGCGAAAGGGCACATCGGGATCCGTCGCCTACGCTGAATATTTCAGCGGGAAATGGCTCCATTTCACGCTGCGCGCCGCGCACGCCGTTTGCTCGAAGGTGTGCGGTATGGAGAGGACCGAGGCGTTCGCGTTTCGCATCGCATGGGCAGTCGGGCTGTTGTCGTTCGCGGCCGCGTTCGCAGCGTGCAGCGGGAGCTCGGGCGAGGGCGACAGCGGACTGGGATCCGGCGCGCAGACGGATGCAGGTGCGGGCGGCGGCGGATCGGGTTGGGATGGAGGACGGCTCGGTGCCGATTCCGGCACGCCGATCGATGCACCTTACTGCACGAACGGCAATCCGACCGCGGTCTACCCCACCGCTCCGGCGAGCGTGGCGATGCTCGGCACGTTGCCGAACCTGTCGTTTAACGGCCTCGACGCGAGCTTCGCGCCGAAGAAGGTGACGCTCGGCGATTACTTCGACCCGTGTGCGGCGAAATCGCGCCTGCTCGTCGTGCGCGTGAGCGCGGGGTGGTGCGGCACGTGCCGCTGGCATGCGGCGCACACTGGCGAGCTCACGGCATTGGACGTCGGACCCCGCCTGCAGATTTTGGATCTCTTGATCGCGAACGACGAGAACCTCACACCCAGTATTTCGGATCTCACGGTTTGGAAATCGCGGATCGACGCGCCGCAAGATATCGCGCTCGATCCGACATTCCAGCTCGCGCCCCTGAACCCGAACGACATGCCGCTGCCGATCTACGTGCTCGTCGACAATCGCACGATGACCGTTCGCAATGTCTTGAACAATCCGGATCCCGACACCCTCGCGCTCCGTATTCATCAAGAGATCGCCAAGCTCGATCACGTGGACGCGCCGGTCGATTCTCCGCCGCAGACGTTCGACGGTCTCTTCACGCGCGATCAGTGGGACGAGATGCATGCGATGACGCTGCCGGGCGCGCCGCCGCCGGATCCCACGAATGCCCACGCCGACGATCCCGCCGCCGCAGCGCTCGGCAAGACGCTGTTTTTCGCGACGGGGCTCTCGCCGTACACGATCTCGTGCGTGAGCTGTCACGATCCGACGAAAGGCTTCGCGGACGGATCGGCGCTGCCCTTCGGCGTCGGACAGGGCGTTCGCAACTCACCTTCCGTTCTCCTCGCGAGCTACGCGCCTTGGCAATTCTGGGACGGGCGCGCGGACTCGATGTGGATGCAAGCGACCGGGCCGATCGAAAATTCGATCGAGTTCGACTCGACGCGCCTCTACGTCGCGCATGCGATCGCGCAGAGCTACGGCGCGAGCTACACGGCGATCTTCGGCGCGCTGCCGGACATGAGCAACGCGACGCGATTTCCCGCGAACGGAAAGCCGGGCGACGCGAGCTACGACGGCATGGCGCCCGCCGATCAAGCAGCGGTCACGACGGTCTTCACGAACGTCGGCAAGGTGCTCGAGGCCTACGAGCGAACCTTGCGCGCGTCACCGAACGCTCTCGATACGTACACGGGCGGAAATCTCACCGCGCTCACGGCCGATCAGAAGACCGGTTTGAAGGCGTTCTTCGTCAACGGGTGCGCGCAGTGCCATTGGGGGCCGCGCATGACAGACGACGCGTTCCACGTGACGCGCGTTCCGACGGGCCGCCCGGATCACGCTGCCGATCGCGGACGCATCGACGGCATTCCGCTGCTCCTCGCGAGCGGATTCATCGAGACCGGCGCGAACAGCGATTCGAAGACGGATACACACGGGCTCGCGTCGCTCGTGGCGTCACCCGCGACGCTCGGCGCATTCAAGACGCCGCCGCTCCGAGGCGTCGTCGACACGGCTCCCTACGGACACGGAGGCACGTTCGCGACCTTGCTGGCTGTCGTGCAGAGCTATGGAACGGGAGGCGTCGCGCCGTCCGATCCGTCTTCCGTCGGGACGCTCGAGCCTTGGTTGCCGCAATTCGACGCGGCGAATCAGCAAGCGATCGCGAATTTCCTCGCAGTGCTGACCGCGCCGCACAATCAGTAAGCCGCGAGCGCCGTCTTCACCGCATCGAGATCGCCGGCGCCGCCGTCTCCGGACCAAAGCGCGAACGTGGATCACGTGTCGGCCGCCAGGTACGGGCCACAGGCGTGTGTTGAATTTTGATAGACTGTCTGTCGCTCGCGTCTCGGATTGTCACGATCCGCAGCGGGATGTACGGTCGCTTCCACAGATGGCCCGCGTAAAGAGCAAGGTCAGCGTCGTCGAGGCGACCTACATCCCTGCAGCGTCCGACAGCGCGTGGTTGCACGAAATCACGACCGCCGCGGCGCCCCTCATCTCCGATGGGCTCGGGGCGATGGCTTGCATCTATTACGGCGCGCGAGGACCGCTTCGCGGCGGGGCTTACGCGACCGTCGACCTCGCGGTCTCGCCCGATTTGTTTCTCGAGGCGCTCGAGCTCCAGGAGCCTGA
>JAICXU010001050.1 GCA_025934595.1 Polyangiaceae bacterium
GGACGATTTTTCGTTTTTGCGCTTCGACGCCGAGCTTTGCGACGTCCTCTTCGACGCTCGCTGTTCCGATTTGATGCCACACGCGCGGCGCAAACAGGGGAAGAACGCCCGTGATGGCGCCGTCGAGGTACGTGGACGGTAGCGCTTGGTTCGTCACCGTCGTCGAGCACGTTCCGGTCGTGCCGTCGCACACAGGCGTTCCCGGTGCCGTCGAATTCAAAATGTTGTGCGTGAAGACGCCGGTGCCCGTGATGGTCGGGAGCATTCCTGCCAGCGCGATGCGCGAGTCTCCCTCCGCGCGCTTCACGTCCGCGTAGGCGATTTTCAAGTCGGTCGATCGTTCTCGCAGGAGCGAGATCGCTTCCGCCCAGCTCGTGACCGTTTTCGAAGCGGGAGGCGGCGGTGCGAGGAGCGGATCGTTCGTGGACGGCGAGGCGCTCGCCGCGCTCGGTGTCGCGGGCTCCGGCGCGGGACGCAGACGCTGCGCAGACGCGGTGCTGGAGCACGCGACCGCGAACGCCGCGACTAAAATCGCGACTCCGGGCTGCGAGAGACGGGGCTTCGACACGGCTGAGTGCCGAGGTTGCGTCGCTCGCGCGACAAAGGCCACTTTTCGGCTTTTTCGGCGCTCTTCGAGCTCCCGGCTGGCCTTTTTTCAGCTTCCGGCCGGCGGCGCAATTTTCGCGTCGATCTCGCCGACTCGCTTCTCGAGCTGCTCGATCTCGCGTCGCATGTGAGGTTCTTCGCCCTTCTTGGCGGCGAGCTCCAGCCGCTCGGCGATCTCGCTCAGCTCGGGAAAGCCGAACGTCGCCCCGTTGCCGCGAATTTTGTGCGCGACCTCTGCGACGCGCGCGAAGTCATTCGCACCCGCGGCCTCGTGAAGCACGAGGATGTCTTCTTTGCGCCGGCGTATGAAGCCGGGCAAGAGCTCCGCAAGCGCATCGGCTTTCACTTTGGGGTCGATCGGCGTCAAGCGCTTCCCTCCCATCATCATGGACACGAGCCGCGGAGATTAACAGGCAGCGGAATTTTTTTTGGCTGCCGATGGGCTGATCCGCACACGTGGCAGATTGCCATTCTTAAGCTGGGATTCGCGTCCGAAGGCGCACTCTCCATGAAGCGCATGATACCTCGACAAAATAAGTCGATTTCTCGCGCCGCCAACCGAGGGCTCGGTCGAACGGGCGACCGAATGGAAAAGATTGAAATGGCGCGCCACCTGCACTGTTGTCTATGTGAAGAGCGAGTCGTGCGTTCGGGGGGGGCGTACGAAAATGTACGGAGAGCCTAGGCTTCTCGAAACGAACACGCGAAAGCGAGGAATGATGTCACGAAGCACAGAGCTCCATCCCGCCCCGATGCGAGTGCTGGTCGCAGACGACGATGACGACATGCGGGCTCTCATGGTCGGCACGTTGCGACGCGACGGCTACTCGGTCATGGAGGCACGAGACGGCGGTGAGCTTCTCGAAATGCTGCGTGACGCGATCGACGACGAGGGCACGCGGCCCGATATCGTCGTCACCGACGTGCGGATGCCGCGCCTGTCGGGGCTCGGAGTCCTGCAGGAGCTCAAACGCGCGCACATGCTCTTGCCGGTTATCGTCGTCACGGTGTTCGGCGTCGACTCGATTCACGTCGTGGCGCTCTGGCTCGGTGCCGTCGGCGTTCTGCGCAAACCTTTCGACGTCGACGATTTTCGAACGGCGGTCGTCAACGCTTCGCTCGCTCTCGCGCGCGACAGCGTGGTGCCC
>JAICXU010000638.1 GCA_025934595.1 Polyangiaceae bacterium
GACGCCGCAAAGAAATTCACGGAAGCCGCGCGCGCAGCCGGTGTCGTATGAAAAATCGGCGCATCTACTCCGCCGCGCGCGTGGTCACGTGCGACACGAAGCGAATCACGAAGGACAACCCGCTCGGAGCCCTCGAGGACGCCGCCGTCGTCGTGGAGAATGGCGTGGTCGCCGACATCGTCGAGCGCAAGGTCGCGGGCAAGGACGCCTCCGACTTCGGGGCGCGCGTGATCACACCCGGTCTCGTGGACGCGCACACGCACGCCGCGTGGAGCGGATCACGCCACGACGAGTACGCCATGAAAATGGCCGGCGCGGATTACCGCGACATCGCGAACGCCGGCGGCGGCATCCTCGCGAGCCAGCGCGCCATTCGGGACGTCGGCGACGCGGATCTCGCGAGCGAGATCGCGGCACGCTTGAAACGCATGGCGAGCCTCGGCGTCACGAGCTGCGAGGTGAAGAGCGGCTACGGGCTCGAACGCGAGCACGAGCTGAAGCAGCTCGGCGCGCTCGCGCGTCTCGCCGATCGGCATGATTTACCGCGGATCGTGCCCACGTTCTTGGCGTTGCACGCGCTGCCGAAAACCGCGACCGATCGAAATGCATTCGTGGCGGGCGTTGCCGATCTCGTCGAACACGTCGCAGCGCAAAAGCTCGCGCGCTTCGTCGATGCGTATGTCGATGCGAACGCCTTCTCCGCGGACGAAGCACGCATCGTGGGAGAGCGCGCGAAGAGAGCGAAGCTCGGCGTGCGCCTTCACGTGGGTCAATTCGCAGACGTAGGCGGCGCGGAGCTCGCCGCGGAGCTCGGCGCGCGATCCGCCGACCATCTCGAAAACGTGAGCGACGCCGCGCTCGGAAAAATGGCCAGCGCCGGGGTGGCGGCCGGTCTCTTGCCGATCGCGTGCCTCACGCTCGCGCAAGCGAAGCCGCGCGTCGATGCGATGCGAAAGGCGGGCGTCTCGCTCGTCGTCGCGAGCGACGCGAACCCGGGAACCGCGCCTTCGGAGAGCTTGCCGCTCGCGATGGCGCTCGCCGTGCGTCTCTATGGGCTCACGGCCGAAGAAGCGATCCTCGGCGCGACGGCGAACGCGGCACGGTCGCTCGATCTCGACGCGGGCGTGATCCGCGTCGGTGCCCCTGCCGATCTCGTCGTCTGGGATTTGCCTCACGAGCGCGCGATCGTGCAGCCCTGGGGCGTCTCGAAGACCGCGCTCGTCCTGCGCGACGGAACCGCCATTTTCAAGGCGAATTCGTAGCTACGTGTATTTTACAGCTTCTTGAAATCGTCCACCGCCGCCCGCAAGCGGCGCACGCCTTCCAGCACGCGCGGCAAGGGCACGCTCGTGAAACAAAGACGCGCCGACTTCGCCGACGCCGCACCGAACGCTTCGCCCGGCGCGACGAGCACGCCGCGATCGATCGCGAGCGACAAGAGCTCGGAGAGCTTGCGATCTCCGAGCACACCCGAAAAATCGATCATGACGTACGTGCCCGCCTCGGCACGGTCGACTCTCACGGGTGCGCCCTCCAATTCCGCGAGCACCGCGTCGCGCGCGGCTCGATAATCCGCGCGCGCCTCCGCGATCCACGTGTCGCCCGCGGCAAGCGCTTCGAGCGCGGCGCGCTGCATCGACACGGGCACGTTGAACGCCGAGTGCACGCCCACGCGACGTGCGGCAGCGACGACGGCCGCCGGCGCCGCGATCGCCCCGACGCGCGCGCCCGCAAGAGCGTGGCTCTTCGAAAACGAGAACGCCGTCAGCGTGCGCTCGGCCATGTTCGGACAGCGCGCGAGCGTGACGTGCGGCCCGTCGAACGTGAGATGCGCGTACACCTCGTCCGAAATCACCCATAAATCGTGCGTGATCGCGAAGTCCGCGATGCGCGCGACTTGCGCACGGGTGAGCACTTTGCCGTCGGGGTTGTTCGGGTTGATCACGTATATCGCCTTCGTGCCGGGCGTCAGCGCGGCCTCGAAGATCGCGTAGGGATCGAGCGACGGGTCCGCGTAGAGTCGTGACGTCAGCGGAACCTCGACGACACGCGCTCCGCACGCGGTGATGATCCCGTGCGCGAGCGGCCAATACGGCGACGCGAGGAGAACGTCGTCGCCTGCGTCGAGGATCGCTTTTGCGCCGCAAAAAAGCGCGTGCGTGGCGCCGACGCCGAGCGCGATCTCCGCCCCCGGATCGATTTTTTCCGGACCGATCGCATGCGACATCATGTGGGAAGCGAGCGCGGCGCGAAGCTCGGCGAGGCCCGCGGTGGCGCCGTACGGATGAAGATCGCGCGCGTTCACGGGAGAGATCGCCGGCGGGGAGCGGCACGTGTCGCCGATCTGCAGCGGAATGAGATCGCCTCCGCGCGCGGCGACGGCATCGATCTGTGCTTGCAGCTCGGCGAAGACGCCGGGACGGACCTCGAGCGACGATCGCGAGAGCTTCATTCCGGCGCCTTTCCGAGCCCCGCCGGCGGCCGGCCGACGGCATCACGCCGTGCCATCACGAGCGCGAGCGCGACGATCGTCACCGCATACGGAATCATCTGTACGACGTCGCGCATCACGCCCGCACGATCTTGGAGCACGATCTGCAGCGCGTCGAGCGCCGCGAAGAGCGCGCAGGCGGCGATGGCACGACCAGGCCGCCACCCCGACACGATGACGGCCGCGAGCGCGATGAATCCGCGTCCCCCGCTCATGCCCGATTGAAATTGATGTTGGTCGTACGCGAGCGCTGCTCCGCCGAGCCCGCAGATCGCGCCGCCGAGCGTGACGGCGACGATGCGCATGCGGCGGACGTCCACGCCGAGGGCATGCGCCGCAGTAGGGGCCTCGCCGCTCGATCGAACACGCAAACCAAAAGGTGTAAAATACAAGAACCAGAACGTGCCCACTGCCGAAAGCGCGGCGAGGAGCAAGATCGGATCGAAGAACGTGCGCACGAGCAACATGCCCCCCGATGCGCCGCCGAAATATTTGAAGCGAAAGCCGTCGATCGACGGGGAATTCGAGCTCGAATCGTAAAAGGCGCGCAGCACGAAACGAGTGCCGCCCGCCGCCGCGAGGTTGAGCGCGATGCCGCTGATGATCGCGTC
>JAICXU010000519.1 GCA_025934595.1 Polyangiaceae bacterium
CCTCACGTCTCGCCGCGCTCGGAACTCCCCGCGCACCGGTCGATCTCCGAGCCGTGACCGCCACCGCCCACGCGTTCGGCGGATGCCTCGGCGTGACGATCGACGTCGGCGGCGCGCGTTTCGGCGAGGATTCAGCGGCGGCAGCGGCTCGCGTCGCCGATGCGGTCGTGCTCGCTCGGCAAGAGGTCGCGCTCGGCCTCGACGGCTCACGCGCTTCCGCGCCGCCTCCGATTCGAGAAGGCGATCCACGGCAAGCGGCCGCCCTCGCGTCCTGGTGGGCGCTCGTGCACGACGATTCGCCCGAGAAAAAAGCGGTTTCGGTGCTCGTCGAGACCAGCGCCCCGCCCCGCGCCGACGCGCCGGCCGCGGCGGGCGACGCGCTCCGAGCCGCGCTCGATCGCGCGACGAAGGCGCTCGGCTCGCCCATCGCGGAGGCGCGCGTCCGCGTGGAGCGAGGCCAAGAGGACCTATGGGTGCTCATGGCTTCGCCTTGCGGCACGCTCGCCGAGCGAACGATGGATGCGGGTCTCGGCGCCGCGTTCGTCGTCGGCGCCGCTTCGGCGGGATCGGAGCGCCTCGAGCCCGACGTCTCGCTCGAAGCATGGATGACACCGGGCGGAATCGGCTTGGTCGCGCACGGTCCTCGTCATGCCGGTGAGTCGCCGGCTGCGCACGCACGGCGTATTGCGGACGCGGCCGGGCGCGCGTTCGCGGCGCAGCCCATTTCGACGGCGACTCTTTCGCTCGTGCGCGGCTCGCTGCTCGAAAGCGCGGAGTCCGTGGACGCCCGCACGCGCGCTGCGCTCGCCGCCGGTCTCTTTCCCGATCATCCTTCGTGGCTCGATGCACGCGGAACCGCGGAATCGCTCGCGCGCTCGTCCGACGGCGCGATCCTCGCGCGCGGCGACGATCTTCGATCCGGTCCGATGCGCGTCGCCGTCCTCGCCAACGAGACTGCCGAACAAGTAAATGCAGCGGTGGCTGCAGCCGATCGTTGGATCGCGCGTCGCTCGACGGGCGCGCACGCGTGCGGAGCGCCGTCGCTCGCCGCGCCGGCGAGGCCGGGCACCTTCGCGGTCGACTCGATCGGGCGACCACCCCAAGTCGATCTCGCGCTTCGTTTGCCGATGGGCGACTCGACGTCACGAAAGCTCGCGTCCTGGTGGGCATCGCTGTTGAACGGCAAAGACGGTCTCCTTGCTTCGGCGATTGGCGCGCCCGGGCTCGCGCGATCGTGGTCGGCGGCCGTCGTGGGCCCGGAAAAAAATCCTGCGCTCGCCTTGAGCCTCGTCTCGTCCGATGCCGCGCTCGATTCTGCCGTCGCGCAAGCCCGCGCGCTCCTCGATCGCTTGCGACAAGGAGCGCTCACGCAAGCCGACCTCGCACGCGCCGAGCAGCGTCGATCGAAGTCGGCGCTTCTCGCGTCGCTCGATCCACGCGCGCGACTCATTGCGCTTTGGACGGGCGCGCTCGATTCGGATCCGCCGCCGTCGCTCGATGCGCTGAAGGCTTTCGCGGCGAGCACGTTCAAGGACGACGCGCTCGTCATCGTGGCCGCGCGTCCCCCTCGTCTCGAAGAATCACGTGAGAAGACGCCGTGAATTGGTTCGACGTCGGCCCCGACCGAGTACGTCTCTTGAAAGACGGCAAAGAAGCGTTCCCCGCGATGCTCGACGCGATTCGCCATGCGAAGCGCGAGGTCTTGATGGAGATGTATTGGATCAGCGCGGACAAATGCGGCACGCCGTTCCTCGAGGCGATGACCGAGCGCGCGAAAGCCGGCGTGCGCGTCCGCGTCGTGTGGGATCCGATCGGGAGCCTCAGCACGAACGCGAGCTGGTGGAATGCGCTCACGCAAGCCGGGGGCGAGGTCGTCGAGTACCACGGGCTCGGAGGCTTCGCGAAAGACCTCGAGCTCGGAAGGCTCGAGCGGCGTGATCATCGGAAGCTCGTCGTGGTCGACGGCGAGACCGGCTTCGTCGGCGGCATCAATTTGAGCTGCGAATGGCTACCGAAAGACCGCGGCGGCGGCGGCTGGCGCGACGATGCGATCGAGGTCCGCGGTCCGACGAGCGCGGATCTCCGAAGCCTCTTCTACGAAACCTGGCGCCGCGTCACGCGCACCCGCGTCCGCGATGTCCCCGCCTTTCCGCGGGCCCGCACCCGACCCGTATGGGTGCTCGCGAACAACTGGCGGCGAAGACGAGGCATTCGCCGCGAATACGTGTATCGAATTCGACATGCGGCGAAGTCGGTCGACATCGCGAACTCGTACTTCATTCCTGACCTGCGGGTCAGATCAGCGCTCGCGAAAGCAGTGACGCGCGGCGCCCGCGTGCGCATTCTCGTTCCCGAGCACGGCGACGTTCCGCTCGTGCAATACGCCGTCGAGGCGCTCTTCGATCGCTTCTTGAAGCAAGGCATCGAGGTCTACACGCTCGGCGGTCCCATGCTGCATTCGAAGACCGCGGTCATCGACGACTTCGCGACCGTCGGCAGCTACAACCTCGACGAGCGGTCGTGGAGAAAAAATCTCGAAGCAAATGTCGCCGTCGAAGACGCAGCGTTCGCTGCGCACGTCCGGGCATCGTTCGAAGAGGACGTGAGCCACGCCACGCGGATCGATCTCGCGACATGGCAAGGTCGCGGCACGTTGCGCCGAGGCCTCGAGGCGATGTCGTTCGCGATGAGGAAGCTGTGGTGAAGCGCGCACGACAAGCGGCGCGACTCGCGGGATTCGTGGGCATCACGAGCTCGCTGTTGTCGCTCTATCTCGCGAACGACGCCATCGCCAAGGACGAGGAGCGAGACCGCGTCCGCAATCGATGGACGCGTCGCTGGAGCCGCGGCCTCTTGGGTCTCTTTTCGATCCGACGCGAAATCATCGGTAAACTAAGCCATTCCGCGCGCGGCCGGCTCGTCGTCGCGAATCACCGATCGACCATCGACATCGGCATCATGCTGGACCTCTTCGGCGGGCGCATGGTGAGCCGCGCCGACCTGGCCAAGTGGCCGGTGATCGGCGTCGCTGCGCGGAAGACGGGCACCGTCTTCGTCGATCGGCAAAAAAAATCGAGCGGCGCGTCGGTCATCCGCATCATCCAAGATCTCCTCGAAAAGGGAGACACGGTATGCGTGTTTCCCGAAGGCACCACGTTCGCCGACGACACGGTTCGTCCTTTTCAAGCCGGCGCGTTCGTCGCAGCGTCGCGAGCGGGAGCCGAGATCGTTCCCGTCGGCATCGTCTACGAGTCCGGAAGCGGCGCCGCGTTCGTCGACGAGCCGTTCATGGCGCATCTCGCTCGCCTCGCGGGTGCGTCACCTTCGCGCGTTCGTATCGCGATCGGCGAGCCATTCGCGTCTTCGGACGAGGACGGCAAAGCGCTCGCGCGGAAGGCGCACGACGCCGTGCAAGATCTCGTGGACGCCGCGCGCGCCGGATTCTGAATCGCATCCGCGCTTCCATAACTGACTCGCCGGTCAGCCACCGCCGACGAAACGGACGATCTCGACGACGTCGCCGTCGTGCAACGCGAAGCTCGCATGCTCGGCCTTCGGGACGATCGAGCGATTGACCTCGACGGCCACCGGACCGTTACCAATGCCGAGGAGGACGACGAGCTCGCGCACGCTCGTCACCTCCCCGACCTCGCGCGTCTCGCCGTTCACCGTGAGCTGCATACGGCTACTTTGCCGAAAATAAGCCGCGATTGTCTTGCCAAAATGGTCTCCGATCATCGAATCTTCAGGTGCGAGGTTCATGAGCGAAAATAACCCGATCCCGAAG
>JAICXU010000190.1 GCA_025934595.1 Polyangiaceae bacterium
AGAGATCCGACGTCTCGCGCGGAAGCGCGGCACCACCGGAGATCAAATACTTGATGCTGCCGCCGAGCGCCGCGTGCACGGGGCCGAAGAGAATTTTTCCCGCGTCGATGCCGGTCGTCTTGCCGAGAGCGCGATTCATCTCGCCGGCCCACTCGAAGATCGCACGTGCGACGGGACCCCGCGCCGAGACTTGGGAGAGAATGCGGCGCTCGAGCATTTGCCAAAGTGCAGGCACACCCACCATCGCCGTGATGCGACCTTGCTTCATCGCGGCGCCGAGACGATCGCCGTTGAGCTCGTCGAGATACGCGATCCGCGCGCCGCGCGAGAGCGGCAAGAGCAGGCCGCACGTGAACTCGAACGTGTGATGCAGCGGCAAGACCGACAGCACACGATCGCCACGATTCAGCGGAAAAATAGGGGC
The DNA here is from genome assembly GCA_025934595.1 of Polyangiaceae bacterium. Taxonomy (GTDB): domain Bacteria; phylum Myxococcota_A; class Polyangia; order Polyangiales; family Polyangiaceae; genus JAICXU01. Next base: position 425 of record JAICXU010000190.1, read on the forward strand.
GAGCGCCGCAATGAGCGACGTGAAGTTCGCATGCGTGAGCATGACGCCCTTCGGCTTTCCCGTCGTGCCGCTCGTGAAAATGAGGGATGCGAGATCTTCGGGTGAGACTTCAGGCTGCTCCCACGAAGCGATGTCGCCGCGCGATTCCAGGAGCTCGTGAATGGGAAGGTTCGTGAGATCGGCGATCGCGAGATCGCGATCCGAAAACGCGATTTTGGCTTCGCTCTCGCGCACGATGTTTTCGAGCGCGTCCGTTTCGATCGCCGGATCGACCGGCACGGCGGTGGCGCCCGCGATCAAGATGCCGAAGTACGCGACGGGCCACGCCGGCGAGCTCTTCGCCGTGAGCACGACGCGGTCGCCTTTCTTCACGCCGAGATCGTGCAGCTTGGCGGCCGCCGCATAGGCGAGATCGCGCATCTCGCGATAGCTGACGGATGCGAAGCCGTCGGTCTCGAAACGCGCGAGCGCGGTCGAGATCGTGTGACGCTCTGCCATTTGATCGAGGAGCGTGACGAGCGTGTCGTGCGCACGCAGCGCCTTCGGCTCGCGTTTGAGCTTTCGATCCATCTCCGGCACGGCCCACTTCTCGACGGCGGGCATGTGGATTTCGAGAAACCAATCCACCCAATCGATCTTCTCCGGCGTCCAATCGAGCTTCGCTTTGTCTTCCGGTGAGAGCCGCGCATATGCCGCGCGCGTGTTCGAGCAATCGAACGGACCGTTCCGCTCGGCCGTGAACGGCGCGAACATGCCGAGCACGTCCGCGAGCTTTTGCTCTTGCGCGCTCCACTTTTCGAGCGCGGACGCGATGGGTCGGAACGGTCCGATCCCCGTGTTTTTCAGGGCTTTCGACGCCGTCTTCGTCGCACGTGCGACCGCGGGCGGCCCGAGCATCTCGAAGCGTTTCGGATCGACCGCGAACGCTTCCATGTGGCTCATCGCCATGTTGAAGAGCGGATTGCCCGTATTTTTTTTCTGAAAGTGGCGACGCTTGTAGAGGCCGATGAGCTCGCCCTGACGCGCCGCCGTCGCCGGATTCACGTCGCTCATGCCGAATTGGTAGACCGGGCGATTCGTGCCTTCGAGAAGCTCGGCGAGCGAGAGCACCATTCCCGTCACGACCATGTCGGTCGGAATGAAATCGAGCGGCACGGCCTTGCCCGGAATTTGGACGACGCCTTTCAGCGCGAGATAGATGACGACCGACGACGTGCTCATGCCGTCGTTCCAACCCGGGAACGGAAACCGCACCGTGGATTCGCAGCTCGCGGGGCGCGCGATGACGAACGGGATGCCGCTCTTCGCGATGATCTGCTCGCCGATGCTCTTCGTGTACGTGTACGTGTTGTGCCAGCCCCAGTGCTGCGCGCGGTCTTTGCCGGCTTCGATGAGGCGATCGGCGACGAACTTGCGGCGCACCTTCGCGAGCTCTTCGTCGAACGCGCGGCCCTCCGAAGGCTCACCGCGCTCGGACAAATTCTTGCGCGCTTTTTCCGCGAAGCCGCTCTGGCGAAACGCGTCGTTGCAGCGGTGATTCGCTTGGTCGATGAGATCGAGGCATTCGGCGATTTCGCGCTCCGGATCCCACAGCTCGGATCCCAATTCTTCGCAACGCGGAAACGGATGCGTGCACGGATCCTCTTCGAAAATAGGGCCTACGCGATGTCCGGCGACGAAGCAGGTGCTCGTGTGCACGAGCTTGGTCTCACCGAGCGCGCGACAAAGGGAGATGAGATTCTTCGCGCCGAACGCGTTCGCGTGGATCGATTCGTCGAGCGGTGAGTTGAACTCGATGACGCCCGCGACGTTGACGACGGCATCGACGGTTCCATGGAGCTCGCGAATCACCTCCGGGTCGACGCCGCACATCTCGCGACCGACGTCGCCGTCGACGGGGACGATCTTTTCGCGGAGAAACCTCTCGAAGGCGTCGCCGGGGAGCTTGTCGCGGAGCGGCTTCATGGCCTCGCTCGTCGCGATCTTTTTCCAGAACCGCTCTTCGCTCGTCATCTCCTTGGAGGATCGAACGAGGAGATGGATTTTTTCGATCGACGGATACCGATCGAGGAGCATCACCCAGAAGATCTTTCCGAGGAAGCCGGTGCCGCCGAGCACGAACAGGCGCTTGCCCGTGAGGACCGCGGTCACGTCGAGAGGCTTCGGCGCCTCCGCGAGCGCGTGCACGCCGTTCGCGTGTCCGTTGATCCCGTTCGTCGTCATGGAATGCCCGTACCCGGGAAAAAACCAGGGCCCCGCGTGTTACACCACAGTCGGTACCCGCGCAACGCGGGGCTTTTTCGCGCGAATTTGCCGCATTTTTGGACTGTAAACCGCGCGCGCCGCCCTCTCGTGTGCACGAATGTTCATGGCCGCGGGCGCGGTGAAGCAACCTGCTCGACGAAACGCTTCGTTTTTCGGACGAACCGGCGAATTCGACGCACGACTCGGAGCGAAGCGCATTGGCATCCGCATTGCTCAGCGCGCTCGCATGCGATCTTCGATTTCGATTTTGCTCGGCGCGCTCGCGCTCTCTTCTCTCGCAGGTTGTGGCGGCTCCGATACTCCGAGCGTCAGCCACGATCCCGCTCATCCTTCGACCGGGACCTCCGGCGGCGACACCGCCAGCGGATCATCGAGCGGCGGATCTTCGTCGAGCGGAGGGTCAGGCGGCGGCGGCTCGGGAGGCAGCGTCGGTGACAGCGGCGGGTCGACCGGCGGATCGACCCACAAGCGCGTCTTCGTCACGTCGACCGAGTACAGCGGCGATCTCGGCGGAGCAGCCGGCGCCGATGCGAAGTGCCAGCTCGCGGCCGACAGTCAGGTTCTCGGTGGAACCTTCAAAGCGTGGATCTCGACTTCGAGCGTGAACGCGATCGATCGCATCGCCGATGTCGGCCCCTGGTATTTGGTCGACGGCACCACGAAGGTCTTCAACAACAAAGCGAACCTGCAAACCATCCCTCTCTCGGCGATCTGGCTCACCGAAGCGAGGGCCACGCCGACGTGGAAGGGATACTCGGATCCGTGGACCGGTAGCGACGAGAGCGGTGAAAATTCAGGCTACAATTGCGGGGATTTCACGCTCGCCGACACCAGCGACTACGCGACGACGGGCACGACGGAGCCCGATCAAAATTGGGGTGGCGCGTCGAGCGGCCCGCTTCCTTGCAACGACGTAGGCGCGCTGATCTGTTTCGAGCAATGATTTCGCGAGCAGCCCGATCACGCGCCGGCGGGCATCCAGATCAAGAGCGCGATGCCGAGCCCGATGCGATACATCGCAAACGGCGTGAAGCGGTGGCTGCGGATGTAGCCGAGCAGCCATTTCACGGCGACGAAGGCGACGATCGCGGAGACCACGAAGCCGATCGCGAGCGCCCTCCAGTCCTCGTTCGCGGCGCCTCCCGCCTTGACTGCCTTCAGCGCTTCGTAGCCGCTCGCGGCGTACATCGTCGGAATGCCGACGAGAAATGCGAACTCGGTCGCCGCCGCGCGATCGCTCGTGCCCGCGAGCAATGCGGTGAAGATCGTCGCTGCCGATCGTGATGTGCCCGGAAAAATGCCCGCGATCATCTGCGCGATGCCGACGAGGATCGCGGCCGGCCAGCTGACGTCGCTGCGATCCGCCTGTTTCGCCGCGATCTGTTCCGCGACGATCATCCATACGCCGCCGATCACGAGCGCCCACGCGATTGGCTTCACGGTCTTCGGCAGCTTGAATCCGAGCTTGACCGCGATGAAGCCCAGCACCGACGTGATCAAAAACGCGGCGATCAGCTTGAGGAGGTAGTCGCGGTTCCGAGGCTCGCGCCACTTCGTGAGCAGCTCCAGGATGCGTCTCCAGTAGATCAACGTCACGGCGAGGATCGCGCCCGCTTGGATGCCGACGTTGAAGAGATCCGAGCGCGCGCCGAGGCCGAGCTTCTCCGCGATGAGCAGATGGCCGGTGCTCGAGATCGGCAAAAACTCGGTGATGCCCTCGACGATGCCGAGGAGAACGACGCGGATCAGATCGCTCATCGAGCCCGACTCCGGATCGAGATCAGCTCACGTCTGCCATCAAGATCGGCGGCGTATGAAACAGCGTGATTTCCGGCGAAGCGGGCGCCGTGTCCTGCGCCATCTCGAGCGCGACGTTCATGTTCTTCGCCGTCTCGTAGCCGAGCAGCTTCGGAATGTATTCGTTGTCCGCGCCGACGACGATCACGCGGCCGAGATGCTGGCGACCGGCCTCGCCCCAGTACCACATGAAAAACGGATGCGCGGGATGGTACGCGTGGCCGGTGCGATACATCTGGATGTAAGCCGGGTTCGAGGCGAACTTTTTCTCGTAGCGTTTGTGGAGCTCGACGGCGTCGCGGGTCTCGGGCAAAAGATTGTGCACGAACTCGATGTACGGAGCGTGATGCTCCTTGTCGAAGTAGTCGGTGCAGGGGTGCGTGATGATGAGCGTGCCGCCTTTTTTGACGAGCGGCTTTCCGCGGTAGCAATTGAACAGGTAGCCCTCGGCGAGAACCTGCACGAGGAGCGGATTCAAGAACGAGTTCACGTTGTACGGCGAGATGTACGGAATGCCGCACACCATGATGTCGGCTTGACCCTTCACGGGCACCGCGTACTGCTCGAAGCTCCGCGCGATCGTGTGCTCGTGCACGGCTTCCGTCTCGCCCGCGAAGACGCCCGTCATCTCGTACGGCGACGGCACGCGCTGGAAAATTTCTTGGCGCGCTTGCTGCGGCAGCTTCGAAAGCGTGAAATTCAGGCCTTTCAACGCTGCTTTTTCGACCCCGGTGAGATCGTCTTCGTTCTTGTGCAGAAACTGAAGCGGACGATCGAACATGCGATTATTGATCGTCGTCTCGATGGTGAAAACGTTGAGGTTCCGGTTCGTGACCTTCCCCATCCGATTCACGCTGTCGGCCAGCGCGCTGCGTTTGGGATCCATGTACGAGTGGCACTCGCGCATCACTTTCGGATTGTGATGCGACATGAGGCTCTTGTAGCCGCAGAGACCGACCGTCACCGATTTGTGACCGCCATCCATCGGAACCAAGTTCAGGTTCACGTAGATGACGAGATCCGATTCGACGGCGCGGCGATTGAGCTCGACGACCTCACCTTGCTCCGTCGTGCCGACCTCCTTCATGCCGTTCGGATCTTCGGCGTCGTGGTTGTAGAGGCGGTCCGGCCAGTACGCGTTGAAGATCTTGTCGCCGACGATGTGACGAACCTCGTCCGCCGTCATGCGGCGATGCACCGAGGTCGCGATGATCATCTCGATGTCGTCGACACCGTGATCGGCAAGCATTTCCAGCACGATCGTGAGGACGCGCTCGCGTACGTCGGGGCGGCGCATCGGCGGCAACGGAAGCGAGATGTCGTCGATGGCGATGACGACTTTCATGCCGGGCCGGAGCTTCGCGTGGAGCGGATCGGTTCCGTACGGGTGATTGAGCGCGTAGCGAATCGCAGCGTCCGGATCTTTGAGACCTGCGAGCGGCTGCCGCGGATAGACGACGCGCGTGCCGGCGGGCATGTCGACTTCCATCAAGCGATCGCCATAAAAAATCGAGCGCGGCGCGCTGCGACGATCGAGCGTGACGACGAGCGGCGAGGTCATGCGAAGGCTCCGGTGATGCGATGGTCGCGCGGACCATCGAGCGTGATGATGGGCCACGAATACGCGCGCGCGAGGCGAGCGAGCTTCGCGTCGGGATTCACGGCAGTGGGATAGCCGACGACGGAGAGCATCGGGACGTCGGAGTAGCTGTCACTGAACGCGAAGCACTCGTTCAGATCGTGACCGCGCTCTTTCGCGTGATCGCGCACGAGCTTCGCTTTTTCGGGACCGGCGACGACGGGACGAAGCAGGCGACCCGTCGCGAAACCATCCTTGATTTCCAGGCGATTCGCGATCACGTGCGTCGCGCCAAGGTGCTTCGCGAGGCGCGTCATCAAGAAATCCAGCGCGCCGGAAATGATGACGACGTCCTGGCCTTTGTCGCGACATCGCTGAATGAGCGATTTCGCGTCGGGATAGAGCGCCTTCTTGATGACGGTCTCGAACGCGTCATCGGCGAGCACGCGGAGGCG
>JAICXU010000316.1 GCA_025934595.1 Polyangiaceae bacterium
CGCGATGCGCATGCTCGCCAGCTTCGAGCCCGCTCGATCGCGATGGGCCGCCCTGTATTCGCGCGCGAGCTCCGCGCGGATGTCGGCCGCAAGCGCGATGGCTCGCTGCGCCGTTTCGGGCGCAACCGCGGCGTCCCCGAATGCCGGTGCGAGCGCGTCACCGAGGAGCGTCTCCGCGAGATGCGTGCATTCGCGCGTCCGCGAGGGCGGCGACACTTGGCCCGTGTCACGTCGTTCGAAATCGAACGCCGCTTCGCGATACGGCGACGTAGCTTGCGGCGCCATCGAACGAAGAAGCGACCAGCGCAGATATGCCCGCAAGCGATCGGCGTTCGAGAGCGCCGGCGACAGTCCCCGAAGATACGTCTCGGTCGGGACATGCACGCGCGCCGGCGGCGCCGAGCCGAGGGCGGCGAAATACGCGTCCCACTTCAAATATGGCTGAATTTTCGGCAAATCATGCGCACTGGCGATCCGAATCGCGTGCGCGGGATCGCGGAACACGGCGCGCGATTCGAAACGTGCGGCCAGGCTCGTTTCGAGGTCGATGGCATCATGCGCTTCGTCCCCGGCGCGGCCCCGCGCATCGCCACCGAGCACGAAGAGACGCGTGGCGTACGCACGAAGCGCGGCGATCGACTCCGCATCGGCGTAACGCGCCTCGGCGAGCGTCAACGCCGGTTGCCGCACGACCGCGATCGTCACTCGCGCGTCTCGTGGGTCGGGCTCCGGCGCGAGATCGAAGACGGCGTCGACGCCGAGCAGGTGCAGCCGCGCGATCGAAGCAGCCGTCTTCTCCGGAGCGCTCGTGTCGATGCGATCGAGCTCGGCGCGCAGCTCGACGTCGCCGCGTGCGTCGATCGCGGTCGTGTCGCGACACGCCGCGAAGAAATCTCCGAGCGCGCGCGACGCAGGGTCGGAAGAAGGCGCTTCGGCATCAGCCTCCAAGATTCGCGCGGCCACGTCGTCGCTCGCGACACGGAGCGCCGAAAGCGTGCGGAGCCACGAGCCTTCGTCGTCGGGGATTCGGGTCTTCGCTTCCCACGCGCCGCACGCGTACGCGTAAAAGTCGGAGCAGGGCGAGACGGTGGCATCGATCGCGGTCTCGTCGATCGCGCCAAATACCTTATTTACGGCTGTAGAATGGGCTCCCGCGTCCACGATCGAATCACGGGAGCGCGCATGCCCGTGACACGCGAAGAGACCGAGCGCGGCGAGCGCGAGGACGCGGCGCACGATGCGACGAATCCGAAGGTCAGGGACCCTGAATTTGTCCGCGCTGACCTGGCGGCAGGTTCAAATTCGTCGGCGCCTCGCCGCGGGCCTGCACTTGCGACGCTTGCGAGAGGATGTCGGGCTGGACGGCGACGTCGATCTGATGGCCGCTGATCGCGCCGTGACAGTTCGCGCAAAGACCGTTGAAGAAGTCGCGACGGAAGGATTGATGCGCGTACTCGCCAGGCTCGAAGGTCATGGCCTCGCGCTGGAGACGCGGCGATTTGTTTTGTTGCGACATTGGCGTGTCGGGGAGTCCGATGGAGAACGGAAGACCGCCCGGCACTTGGAAGTGCGAAGAACCGTCGGGGTCGATCGGCACGTGACCGAGCAAGCGACGCGCGACGTAGACCTGACCGAACGCGTCTTTCACGACGTTCGGACCACCCGCGCCGAAGTCGGTCATGGAGAGCGGCGGCGGCAAGTCTTCGTAGACGTCGAAGCTCGTGAGCGGCTCGATCGGGCGACCGGTCGGCGTGTTTTGGAAGAGAAGCGTCGCGAGCACGGGCATGTCGAGCACGAGGATGTCGGCCTCGGAGTGTCCGGGCAGAATGTTGTTGTAGGAGTTCGGCTCGTCGAGCGTGGAGGCGAAAATGCCGCGTGAGTTTTTCGCGAAGATACCGACCGCATCGACCTCCGCGGTTCCCGCCCCGCCGATCAAGACCGCGCTCCTCTGTCCAGTCACCGGATCGATTTCGTAGATGTCGTAATCGCCGCCGAAGCTGCCGGCGTCGCTCGCCGCACCGAAGCTCACGAGCGCTTTGCCGTCCGGAAGCATCGACGGCGAGCAATAGACGCCGGTCGTCGGTTGTCCGGGCACGCCGCTCACGGTCGCATCCGGATAGAAGAGCGAGTGCAGGAAGAAATCCTGCTCGAGCGACGTCGCCGAATTCGGATCGATGACGGAGGGATCAATCGCGTAATCGGCCGGATTCGTGCTCGTGAAATCCACACCGATGGATCGATTGAAGACGCCCAGCGCTCCACCGTTGTGGGGCACGCCGGGATTCGAGAACACGGTCATGAAGTTCTTGTCGGCGAGCTCGATGACGTTCGTCGCCTCGTAGTAGCCGATCGATCCGCGCTGCGAATACAGAGGGTGATAATCGCTGCCGTCGAGATCCATGCGGCGAAGCGCGAGCTCGTAGAAATCTTGCTCGCGCTTTTCGGCGGTGAAGATGATGCGGCCGTCCGACATGAACGATGGCTCGCGCTCCATGTCGAGCTGGTAGGTGAGCTGGCGCACGCGCGTCTGCCCGCCGTTCGCGGGGTCGGGCTCGAGCACGAAGAGATCCGAGTTGGGCTTCGTGGGATCCGACGGCATGCGCTGCGGGCCCGTATAGTCGTACGCGCCCGGATTGTTCGTGTTGCCGCGTGTCGATGCGAACACGATGCGCATCACACCGTCGGGACCGGGCGGGCTGTAGACCGGATCGAAGTTGTGGATGAGGAGACCGTTGCCCGTCGTATCGCCCGCGTCGATCGCATCGAGCTTCGCGCACGACGAGCCGTCGGCGTTCATCTGATAAATCTCGAGCGGATCGCTCGCGCTCGCGCGCGCTGCAAATGCGACGAGCTTGCCGTCCCACGAGACTTGAGGCCTGCGAATGTCGGCGGTGCTCGGATCGAGCCCGCAGCCGGCGGTGACCGATTTGTCGGCGCCCACCGTGACATCGCCGGCGGCGTTCATCGTGGCGGCCGCGATGTGGAGGTCGGCGCCGCCCGAATACACGTCGAAGTCGGTGGGCCGATCGGGGCCGGTCGGAATCGATCGCTTCACGTACACGATGCCGGAAAATGGCGCGAGATTGCGCGCAGCGCGCTCGCGTTTGTGCCACTCGCGAATGATGCAGTATGCAGGTATTTTGTCGATGTCGCCGTTGTCGTAGTCGTAGCCGCCCGCGTCGCACCTCGCGCCGCGATCGATCGCACCGATGCCGGTCCCACCGAGGCCGGTGCCGCCGCCACCGCCGCTCGTTCCGCCTTCGGCCGAGCCACCATCACCGGTGGGCGTCGGGCCGCCGTCACCGCCGCCCGGCTGCCCGCTGGTCGGGTCCGCGAAGTCTTCAAGCGTAAATCCACCGCGGTGAGTAAGGCCGATCGATCCGCGATTCGGCGGATACAGATTTTTCTGCACCATGCGGCTGGCGTTGATGTCGTCGCTCTCCAGCGACAGCTGCGCGAGCGAAAGCTGGTAATTGTGCTGCGTGGCTGCGTAGGAAAAGCTGCCGCCCGATCCGCCGCGGAGCCGATAGTCGTGGAACTGCGCCGATGAATGGCACTGCAGCATCATGCAGCCCTTCTTCACGAGCATCGGCTGCACTTTGTGCGCGAAGAACGCGAAGTTCGGATCGAGGTTCGAAAAATCAGGCGCGCCTTGATCCTTCGCCCACGTGAGGATCGCTTGGTAGTCGGAGTCCTCGACGCTCGAAAAAATGATGCCGCCTTCGTGGAACGATCCGCCTTCCGCCGGCGCGAGGGGACGACGCACGATCTCGCTGTCTTCAGGCACCTGCGAGATGTATTGCGACGCGATGAAGTAGTTCCAGCGAAGCTGGTCGGGCGCTTGCCCGCACGTGAGATAGAGGTCGTTCGAAAAGTTTCCGTGGCAGTTCGCGGCGGCGCACGTTCCCCCCATGACGCCGTTCACCTTGTCGCGGAACTCGGCGAAGCTCGGATTCGTGGAGTCGGTGTTGGGATCGAATCCTTGCACGCCTTGCGGCACCACGGTCGTGCACGGCTGCCGCGCGAGGTTCGCCGGCGGCGCACCGGTGTTGTTCTCGGTCGCGCCATTTTGAATCCAACGACGAAGCACCTGATAGGCGCTCGCCGTCGGATCCAAGATCGCGCCGCCCGAATGCTTGATGTCGGTCGTGATGTCGATCTTCTGCCCGTCGAACGTCTGCACCTGCACTTGAAACGGCGGCACGTTCTTGATGAGCAGCGCCGGCTGTCCATAAGGACCGTAGTCGGCGAGCAAATCGCGACGGTGATTCACGCCGACGAAGGTCGAGAGATCGAGATTGCCGAGCGAATTCCCTTTCGGGTCGGCTACGTGGCACCGCGCATTCGTGTTCGGATTCACGCACGACGTCGTCAAAATCGGCGAGATCGTGCGATCGAAATACGACGACTGCTCTGCATCCTTCTTGGAGCAGCCGGTGTTCGGCACGAGCACGAGGCCCATGCCGAAGGACACGAATAAAGACGCGACAAGCGAGGAAGTGCGCACGCGAGAGCTCCTCGATCCCCCATGTTTTCAGCCACGGGATCGCACGTGAGATGCGGCTCTCACTCTACTCCGATTTTAGAGTTGGAGCAGAGCCATCTGCGCGAGATCGCGCACGAGAGAATCGGAATCGTTCGCGGCGATCGCAGTGAGCGCCGTCTTCGCGCTCGCATCTCCGATCGTGCCGAGCGCATGGCATGCAGCTCCGCGCGCGTTCGCGTCGGGGTCGTTCTGCGCCATCGCGACGAGAGCGCCGACGCTGTCCTTCGCATGCATTTGATCGAGGACCTCGGCCGCGCGACGACGAACTTGCGCGTCGCCGTCACCGAGAAGCGCGGACACGGAGCCGATATCGCTGAACGTGTTCACGCGTCCCGCCGATCCGAGACCGGCGAGCTTCACGCGCGAGTCGGTGTCCGCGAGCGCCTTCGAGAGCGCCCCCGAGCCTTCGTCGTTCAAGCGACCGAGCCCCGCAGCCGCGGCGGCTCGAACCGTGGGATCCGCGTCGTTCGCGATCGCAGTGGCTTCCGCTGCGACGCCGGCCGATTCGAGGAACTCGCCGATCGCGTACGCCGCATCCGCGCGACGGGCGGGGCTCGGATCGCTCGCGAGCGTGCCGAGGGTCTGTTGATAGACCTCGCCCGGACCGAAGACGCCGAACATGCGGCGTCGC
>JAICXU010001025.1 GCA_025934595.1 Polyangiaceae bacterium
CTGGCGTACTCGAGGGTGCTGAGAAGTCGGTCGATCGCGATCGAATCGCCTTTTTCTCCAGCGGGCAGCGTCATGTTCCACGTGCGCTCGCCGGCGTCGTCGTTCGTCGCTTCGAAACGCATCTTGTCCGTGCCGTGCTCGATCTCGAGCATCGTCATCGCGTCTTTCCGAAACGCGGGAAAAACGAGATGCGCGCGACGCTCTCGCTCGAGGTCGCTCACCTTGTTCCGATCGGCGAGATACGCGTACGCGGTCACGGCAATCGCGACCGCGATGACGACGATCGATAGAGCGTGCCGCCGCATGCGCTCAGCTCTTGGCAGGCTTGCGCTTCTCGCGCTCGGTGCTTCGTCGCCAGAACCAGACCGCGGCCGCCATGAGAAGCACGGCGAGCGGCATATAGACGAGCACGTACCAAAGAACCTTCGTGCGGCTCTCGTCGGTGATGCGAATTCCGGCCGCGACCGAGGGCCGCTCCGGCACGTCCAGAATTTGCGGCTTGGCGGCGAGCCAGGAGATCGCCGATTCGACGAGCATCGCTGCGCCTCGTACCGGTGCAGGCTCGTTCCAATTCTTCGACATCATGATCCAGCTCGTGCCGATGACGACGACGCGAGGACCGTGCGGCGCGGATGGCGACACCTTCGCGCGCTCCGATGCCATCGCGAGCACGAACGGCCCGGAGCGATCTTGAGGCTTTTTTTCCGGTGTTTCGGACCACTGCGCGGCACCCGCGATCGACGACACCGCAAAGGAAGACGGTCCCGACGACAAGAGATCGACAGCCGCCGCCGATCCATCGGGCGACACGTGCGAGAGCGACCGCAACACCTCGAGGACGACGCGCGGGGGCTCGCGCGTTCCGCCGGGCGGCGGCGCCAGCGCGGACGTGACGGCGTGTGGATTCACCTTCGTGATGAAACGCGTACCGCGCGATTCCGGAATCACGGCGTTGGGATCGGTCTCGATCACGAGATCGTCGTCGGTGGCGATGCCGAAAGGCGCGAGCGCGTCATCGAGACCGAGCGGCGACATTCCCGTTTCGGTGGGTGAGTTGATGGGGCTCGACGCGATGAGCGCATTGCCTCCGAGCATCAAGTACGTCTTGAGGCGCGCCGCTTCTTCTTTCGTGAATCCGGATTGCGGCGCCGCGACGATGACGACGTCGCATCCTTTGAAAGGATCCTGCGCGTTCGGCGCCGTCGTGTCGACGCTCGTGTCCTCGTAATTGTCCTTCTGCAGAATTTGATCGAGAAAGAGAATGCCTTGCTCGGCGTCCTTCAGCGAAGGCTCGCCGTGCCCCGCGGTGAAACAGAGCTTCGATTTTTGGCCCGCGAGGACGTTGCGAATCGCGCCCGTGATCGCTTGTTCTTCGCGTGGCTTCGCTTTCGTGTCGTCGGTGCTCGAGACCTGGACCATGTCGCTCGGGCTCAAGAACCAATGACGATCTCCGTGAGCGACGATCATGATCGCATCGGCGCCGGCCGAGAGCGGCGTGTCGATGTGGAATCGCTTGCGCACGTCGGCGAGCGGAACGACGTCGCGATCGGGGTCGAGGTAATGCACCTCGAGCCTGTTCGTCTCGACCGCATACGAGTCCAACATTTTTTGGATGCTGATTTCGAGAGGATCGCCGTTGCTCATCAGCACCCAGACCTCGATCGGCTCGTCCAGCTTGTGGAGCGTCTCGAGGGTGGGAGTGGTCAGCGTGTAGCGCTTTCCTGCCGTCCAATCCCACCGCGTGAAAGGCCGCGCGGAAAGAAAGTTGAAGACGACCGCCATCAGCATCGAGCCAAGCACGGCGCCGAGCTCGAGC
>JAICXU010000362.1 GCA_025934595.1 Polyangiaceae bacterium
CGCTGGCCGGGGTCGCGGATGGTGCGCGTGGCCTGGATCGCGGGGACGGCGCAGGCGTGCGCGGTGAGGAGCGGCACGAACGAGCGCCCGCCGAGGCCGGCGGCGCGGAGCACGCGGTCGACGAGGAAGGCGCCGCGCGCGAGGTAGCCGCTGGCTTCGAGAAGCTCCATGGCCACGGTGAGGATCACGATCTGCGGCAAGAACGCGAGCACGGTGCCGGCGCCGCCGAGCAAACCGTCGCACACGAACGAAGCGAAGAGGCCGTTGCCCAAGAGATGCGACGCGTGCGTGCGGATGACGCCGTTCACGCCGTCGATCATGTTCGTCACCGGATCGGCGATGAGGAACACGGCCGCGAAGACGACCGACATGAGCCCCAAGAACGTGATTGGCCCCACGGCCGGATGCAGGAGCCACGCGTCGAGGCGAGCCGTGCGCGAGCGCCGTCGTTCTTCCGCCGCGCCTTTCGCTGCGTGATCGCGGATCGCCAACCGCGCGAGCGCGTCCGGTTTCCATACTGGCTTTGCCGCCGCTGTTTTTTCCGCCTTTTCGCGATCGAGCAGCGACTCGATCGCATTCTGTACGATCTTCTTCGACGAAGCCTCGCGCGCGCTCACCAAAATGATCGGTGCGCCAATCTCTTGCTCGAGCTCGGTGAGATCGACCTCGCGACCTTCGCTCGCGAGCACGTCTTTTTGCGTGAGCGCGACGAGCAGAGGAACATTGCGTTCGACGAGCTCGCGCGTGAGACGCAAGCCGAGCGCGAGCTGCGTCACGTCGATGACTTGCACGACGAGCCAAGGTCGCTCGCCCTTCTCCGCGTTCTCGACGACGGATCGCGCGACGCCTTCGTCCGTCTTGTCGTCGACGACGGCCGCGATCGAATAGAAGCCCGGCAGATCCGCGACGTCGGCTTCGCGTCCTCCCGGCAAGCGCACGCGCGCTTCGAGAACGTCGACGGTGATGCCGGGAAAATTTCCCACGTGCGCGTCGCCGCCGGTCACCAAATTGAACAGCGACGATTTTCCGGAGTTCGGTCGCCCGGCAAGGAGCACGAGCGCAGTCATGCGTCAGCCTTCTTGCTTCACCCGGATCGATCGCGCGAGCTGCCGGTTGATCGCGAGCTCGCCTCCCGATGCGTTGCGCACGTGCAGCGGCCCGCCGAACGCGCCGGCGCGGAGCACGTCGATGCGGTCGCCTTCACCGATGCCCACGGCGCGGAGCCATGCGGCGAGCTGCGGCTCGAGATCGAGCGCGAGGACCGACGCCGACGAGCCGATCCGGACGTCCGCGAGCCACGCATCTCCGGCGAGCGGCTGCCGAGCCGTCGCGGGATCAGGCTTATTTTCAGCCAGATCGATCGCTTCAGGGAATGGAGTTGAGCCCGCGGCCATTTCGGTCCATATAGCTAGTGAAAGTCACTTTCAACAATGATACGGTACCCTATGGCCTTCGCGCAAGACGTCGCGCTCGTTTTTGCCCTTCTTTCGGGAGCGGTCCTCGCCGGGTGCGGCGCGAGCTCCGGACCCGACGCCCAGACCCCGTCCTCGATTCGCCCGGACGACTCGGCACGCGCATCGGACCTGCGCGCGGACGGCTCCTTGAAAATGGCGTCCGATTCGGCGAGCGAGCCCGTCCGCGACGTCCGTGCGATCCACAAATCGCGCTGCGGCAATTGCCACGTTCGCGTCGAGCCGGGCACGCGCACGAAAGCGCAGCTCGAAGCCGCGTTCACGCGCCACCATACCCGCGTGAAAATGAACGACTCCGAGTGGGCGATGATGGTCGACTACCTCGCATCCGACTCCGCGCGAACCCAAGCGAGCCTCATCTCCGCCGAAAAATAACGCGCCTCGTTTTCTTCCTGCGGGCGCCGCCGGTGTCGTAGCGTTTTCGCGTGGAGTTCCGCGCAGGCATCCGCGTGCAGATCGTGGTGACGCTCGGCATGCTCATGCTGCTCGCGTTCGTGCCGCTCTCTTTCGCGGTGTCGGGCCTCGCGCGTGCGAGCCAGCTCGTCGCGCGCCGGCAAGCCGTGATCGCCGTCGCGCATTCGGTCGCCACGCACGAAAAAGATCGATCGCGCGCGCCCGAAGACACGCTTGCCGCGCATCTCGGCGAAGCGGGCATCGACGCGCTGGCGATCGTGAAAAATGGAACGATCGTCGCGAGCGCAGGAGAAAAGCTCGTGCCCTCCGACCTCGGAAAACCGGGCACCGCGCGCTCCGAATCCGGAATGATCGTGGCATCCGCGCAAGCCGACGACATCGTCGTCCTCGCGCGCGCACCGGCTTCGGACGGCACCGGCGTCGCTCCGATGGTCCGCCTCGTGTCGCTCTACGTGTCGCTCTTCGCTGCGGTGGTTTTGATTTTCATGTATTTTACACTCACTCGCGTGCTCGTGCGTCCGCTCGAGGCGCTCGTGAGAGCCACGGGAAAAGTCGCGCGAGGCGCGCGGTCGCTCGCGCTCCCGAAGAACGGCCCGCGCGAGCTCGACGACGTGGCCGCGAGCGTCGAGACGATGGCCGAGAAGCTCATCGCCGACGAAAAGACGCTTCGCGCGAAAGTCGACGAGCTCACGCAAACGACGAAGCAGCTCGTGGATGCGCAAACGCAAGTCGTGCGAGGCGAGAGAATGGCGAGCGTCGGTCGACTCGCGGCGGGCGTGGCGCACGAGATCGGAAATCCAATCGCCGCGATCTTGGGCATGGAAGATCTCTTGCTCGATTCGGCGACGACGCCCGACGAAGGTCGCGACTACGTCGTGCGAATGAAAAAGGAGACGGAGCGAATTCACACGATCCTGCGTGATTTGCTGGATTTCGCACGTCCGGAAGAGAGCCCCGAATCGACCGGGCAATTCACGCCCGCGAACGTGAAAAAAACCGCGGACGAGGTCGCGGCGCTCGCGAAGCCGCAGAAGACGTTTCGCGACGTCATGCTCACCCTGGACGTTCCGGGCGATCTCCAGGCACGCATCACGACGGCGCGGCTCACGCAGGTGCTGCTCAACTTGCTCATGAACGCGGGCGCCGCGCTCGCCGGTCGGCGCGACCCTCGCGTGTCGGTGCGCGCGCGCAAAGACGCCGACGGCGTCGTGATCGAGGTCGAGGACAACGGTCCCGGCGTGCGCGCCGATCTCGGAGAGCAAATCTTCGAGCCGTTCGTCACGAGCAAAGACGTCGGCGAGGGCACCGGCCTCGGCCTGTCCGTGTGTCGAGGCCTGGTGGAAGCCGCCGGCGGCACCATTTCGCTCGACGCGAGCTACTGCGAAGGTGCGCGCTTCGTGATTCGTCTTTCGTCGGCCACCGCCTGACCGATCACGGTCCGTATTTCTTGCCGACGATGACGGCCTTGGATTTACAGGATTCCACGCCTTCGAACGGCGTCTTCTTCACGGCGGTGACCATGCACGCGACTACTTTGTCGCCGAGCTCTTTGCCGCCCGTGTTCTTCACGGACGTGATCTTTCCTTTGTAGTCGACGTTCACGGTGATTCGAATCTCACCGGCGAGGTTCGGATTCTTCCTTTTGCCTTCTTGATAACACTCGTTGAACTTCGCGCGCACGAGCCCCTCGAACTTCGCGGAAGGTCCGCCGCATTCGTCGTTCGAGTTGTCAGCGGTCACCTGGGAGCTCTTCACGAGCCCGGCATCCGTCGTGATCTGCGGCCCCGTGTTGGCGCTCGTGCCGGCGTCGGTCACGAGAAGCTCGTCGGCCCCGGCGTCCGCCGCGAGCTGTGCGAGGAGCTGATCGTCGCTCGACGACGCGGACGGCGCCGGCGCGGCGTTCGGCTTCGCTTGGTCACCGCCGCACGCGACGAGCGTCGCTGCGAAAAACAAAAAAAGGCTCGATTTCGGCTGAAAAATGCGTGCAATATGCATCTACTTTTTCTCCTGGGCGATTGCGTGACGAAACACGATCGTGCGCCGTGACTCCACTCCTCCGTGAAAAGCGGCTGCACCGGGGCTCGGCCCGAGCGTGATGCGAGCCCCTGGAGCAAGCGGGATCACGTGCGGCTCGCCGTCGATCTTCCACGCCGGGCCGTCCGTGTAAGTGACGAGCCACGGCGCTTGCGGAGCGGCGCCGACGGCGACGATCGAATCTTCTCCGGCGCGTCCGAGCACCTCGACCCCCGACTCGATTTCCTTGATCGCGCCGAGGATCGTCGGCTCGAAGCCGCGATGAATGAGCCCACGCGCGAGCGTGAGCAGCGCGACCTCCGACGGCACGGCGCCAGGATCATGTGCTTGCGTGTAGCCCGCCAGCCAAAATGGCAGCATCGACGAAGCGGCGCCCCACGATCCACGTGGAGTCGACGCGCGGAGTCGCGAAGGGGCAGCTTCGGCGCAAATCACCGTCTCCGCTTTGCCGAGCGGCGGCGCGCACGAGAAAAAGATCATGTCTTGCGACGTGTCGGGCGCGACGCTGGCGCCGTCGATCGTCGAGAGCGAAAAAAAATGCGTCGCTGCGTTCGGGACTTTGCCTGCCGCTTCGGGATCGAGCTCTTCGACGTCGCTGATGCCGCTCGCTCGAAGCGCGTTCGCTGCATCCCACGGCAAATCCTCCGGCACGAGCCACGTCGAGAGCTTCATGCCGGCTCGTGTCGCGATCTCGCGCATGCCGTAAATTCCGCCCGATTTCGTGGCGTCCGCGGACGCGATTTGAATGGGCGTTGCGCCCGTGCGCCACACGCTGAAGGTGCCGCCTTTCTTCGTGCAGAATCCGATGGCGCCTTC
>JAICXU010001114.1 GCA_025934595.1 Polyangiaceae bacterium
GCCAGCAGGACTACTCGGAGCAAACCGCGGTCGAGATCGACCAAGAGGTGCGCCGCATCGTCCAAGACCAATACAAGCGTGTGCGTGAGCTGCTCCAAGCGAGCAAAGAGAAGCTCGAGCATCTCGCGAACGCGCTCATCGAGCGCGAGACCCTCGACTCGGAAGAGATCCACGCCGTGCTCGAAGGCCGCGAGATGCCGAAGCGCGAGCGCGTCGTCATCCAGTCCTACGCCGACAAGGGCAAGGCGGAAAAAGAGAAGCGCAAGGTCGCGAGCATCTTCGGCGGTCCCCCGAAGCCGGTCGCGAGCTGAAACGACCGCGTTCGCTCCGCAGCCGAAAAAGGAAAAACCGCCAAGACGCAAAGGCCACCCAGGATCAAAAATTCATCTCCTCCGTTTTCGGTCACTCGCTCGAGCAATAAAACATTCCCGGCAAGAGTTGGCTCGGCTCGCAATACGGTGATGTCGAATCGCTGTCGCACGCGTGGGGATCGTTCGGATCGCAGAACAAGTCTTGCCCTGCCGTGTAGACGCCCGTGCAGCTCGGCTCGCACATCACCGTCGCGAACATCCCGGTGTTGTGCTCCTCCTTGCGGCCGCAGCACACGTACCCGCCGCTGCAATCGCCTGCGGTTCGGCATTGCACGGCGACGCCGCCGTCGAGGCTCGCGCAGCCCGCGGGCTTTTCTGCGCAGGCGTAAGTGGGATCGTCGAAGCCGCGCGCGTCCTGCACCGCGCAGCAGACCGGGGCCGCTCCTTCGCACGCTCCCCCGCCGTCGGCGTTCGCGCAGCTCGCCCCGACCGCCTTCGTGACGATGCCGCTCGCCGTGCCCTCGTCCGCGCCGCCGCCATCTCGGCCCTCGGCGGCTTCCCCGCCCGTACCCGGCCCGCCGCCGTCACCGATGCTCGCGCCTGTACCCGCGCCGCCGTCTGGATTGCGCGAAAAGTCCGGGGGATCGCCCACGCAAGCGCCGATCGCGAAAACAGCCGCAAACAAGCCGATACGTGAAGCTCGCATGATTTATTTACACTGTACGTTCAGGGCTCGGCGGACCTTCCCGCGCTTGCTCATCGGCGCCCTTGTGCACGCCCTTGTGCACGCCCTTGCCGCGCCCCTTTCCAAGGACTAGCTTGCGCCCACCTTCGTCCGAGAAAGAGACCCTGAAATGGCTACGAAAATCGGCATCAACGGCTTCGGACGCATCGGTCGCGCGGTCGTCCGCATCCTGGCGGAAAAAAACGACAAGAGCCTCGAGCTCGTGGCCGTGAACGATCTCACCGACGCGAAGACGCTCGCGCATCTCTACAACTTCGACACCGTGCACGGCCGCGCGACGCATGCCGCCGAGGCGCACGAGAACATGCTGAAGTTCGGCCCCGTCGGCGACGCGAAAATCTTCGCGGAGAAAGATCCAGCCAAGATCCCGTGGAAGTCGCTCGGCGTCGACATCGTGCTCGAGTGCACCGGTCTCTTCACCGACAAAGAAAAGGCGGCCGCGCACATCACGGGCGGCGCGAAGAAAGTGCTCATCAGCGCGCCCGCGAAAAACCAAGACGCGACGATCGTGCTCGGTGTGAATCACGAAACGTACGATCCCGCGAAGCACC
>JAICXU010000882.1 GCA_025934595.1 Polyangiaceae bacterium
ATGGAAATCTATCGCCGTCTCCGCCCGGGCGATCCGCCCACGCTCGAGACCGCGAAGACCCTCTTCCACAACCTGTTCTTCAATCCGGAGCGCTACGACCTCTCGAAGGTCGGCCGCCTCAAGCTCAACTACAAATTCTACCGGGATCTCCCGGAGGATCAGCGCCCCGCGCTCGACACGCAGATTCTCACTGCGCAAGACATCCTCGAGACCGTTCGTCACCTCATCGAGCTGAAGAACGGCCGCGGATCGGTCGACGACATCGACCATCTCGGTAACCGCCGCGTTCGCGCGGTCGGTGAGCTCATGGAGAACCAGTACCGCATCGGTTTGGTTCGTATGGAGCGCGCGATCAAAGAGCGCATGTCGATGTCGCAAGAGATCGACACGCTCATGCCGCACGATCTCATCAACGCGAAGCCGGTCTCCGCGGTCATGAAGGAGTATTTCGGATCCTCACAGCTCTCGCAGTTCATGGATCAAACGAATCCGCTCTCGGAGGTCACGCACAAGCGTCGTCTCTCCGCGCTCGGACCGGGCGGTCTCACGCGTGAGCGCGCCGGATTCGAAGTCCGCGACGTTCACCCGACCCACTACGGTCGTATCTGCCCGATTGAAACGCCTGAAGGTCCGAACATCGGCCTCATCGCGTCGCTCTCGACGTTCGCGCGCGTCAACGAATACGGATTCGTCGAGACTCCGTACCGCCGCGTGTCCGAAGGTCGCGTCACCGACGACGTGAACTGGTTCTCGGCGCTCGAAGAAGAGGGCAAGTACATCGCGCAGGCATCCGCGGCGATGGACGAGAAGGGCAAGTTCAAGGAGAGCCTCGTTTCGGCTCGTTTGAACGGCGACTTCCACATGGTCACGCCGGACATGATCCAGCTGTGCGACGTCGCGCCGAACCAAATGGTGTCGGTCGCAGCCGCGCTCGTTCCGTTCCTCGAGCACGACGACGCAAACCGCGCGCTCATGGGCGCGAACATGCAGCGTCAGGCCGTTCCGCTCATTCGCTCGCACGCGCCGTACGTCGGCACGGGCATGGAGAATCGTCTCGCTCGTGACTCCGGCGTTTGCACGATCGCGAAACGCGACGGCGTCATCGAGAGCGTCGACGCTTCCCGCATCGTCGTCCGCGCAGATGGCGAAGGCGCGGAAATTCCGGACATCTACCCGCTCACGAAATTCCAGCGCTCGAACCAGTCGACTTGCTTCAACCAGAAGCCGATCGTCCGCGCCGGCGAAAAAGTGAAAGCAGGCGACGTCCTCGGCGACGGCCCCGCATGCGACATGGGCGAGCTCGCGCTCGGTCAGAACGTGATGGTCGCGTTCATGCCGTGGCAGGGCTACAACTTCGAGGACTCGATCCTCGTGTCCGAGCGCATCGCGAAAGACGACGTCTTCACCTCGATCCACATCGAGGAGTTCGAGTGTGTCGCTCGCGACACGAAGCTCGGCAAAGAAGAGGTCACGCGCGACATTCCGAACGTCGGCGAAGAAGCCCTCAAAGATCTCGACGAGAGCGGCATCATCCGCATCGGCGCCGAGGTCAAACCGGGCGACATCCTCGTCGGAAAAATCACGCCGAAGGGCGAGACGCAGCTCTCACCGGAAGAGAAATTGCTCCGCGCGATCTTCGGCGAAAAAGCCGGCGACGTGCGCGACAGCTCGCTCCGCGTTCCCCCGGGAGTCGGCGGCATCGTCATCAACGCGCGCATCTTCAGCCGCAAAGGCACGGAGAAAGACGAGCGCGCGAAGGACATCGAAGATCACGAGCGCGTTCGTCTCGAAAAGACGCGCGACGAAGAGATCAAGATCCTCCGCGACTCGTTCTTCCGCCAACTGAAGAAGCGTCTCATCGGCACGACCACGAACGGCAAGCTCGTGGACGACAAGGGCAAGGTTCTTCTCCAGAAGGGTGCGGATCTCACCGAGGAGCTCCTCGACGAGGTTCCGTACAAATACTGGGGCGAGCTCCCGGTCGACGGCACCGAAGACCTCGCGCAGAAGCTGCGTGACCTCGACGAGATCGTGCACGTTCGCGAAGAGCACTTCCGCGACAAGATCGATCGCCTCTCGAAGGGCGACGAGCTTCCGCCGGGCGTGATCAAGATGGTGAAGGTCTACATCGCCATCAAGCGCAAGCTCCAGGTCGGCGACAAGATGGCGGGACGCCACGGCAACAAGGGCGTCGTCTC
>JAICXU010001137.1 GCA_025934595.1 Polyangiaceae bacterium
ACGTTTCACGAGGCGACGCGGTCTCCGTCGTCGCGGACACTTCGGGCAACGTCTATTACGCGAACAGCTTGATCGACACCGTGTATCGCTTCGATCCGAGCGGAACGCGCAGCACGTTCGCGACCGGAGTCTCACAAATTCTGAGCCTCGCCGTCGGACCCGACGGCGCGCTCTACGGCGCGATCGGCGCGTTCTATTCCGGACCGACGCTGACGACGGCGCCGCGCATCGTGAAATTCGACGCGAGCGGAAACGCGACGACGATCGCTACGCTTCCGAACAGCTACGACTACACGACCGGATTTTTCGGCACGGCGGGCCAGCCGATCGGCCTCATGATCGATCTCGCGTTCGACTCGGCATCGAACATCTACGTGGCTATCAACGTGGCGGGTGTGGTCCTGCAGATTGCGACCGCGAGCGGCGACGGCGGCCTCGTCCCATCGCCGGTCGAATTCGCCACCGGCATCGATGCACCGTCGGGCATCGTCTCGTCGGCGGACGGCCACTTGCTCGTCGCGGAAGGTCCGCTCTTCGCGCAAGGCGCGCCGGTCACGCTCACGTCCAATCCGAAGATCGTGGCCGTCGCTCCGGACGGAACGAAGTCGGATTTCTTCGAAGGCTCCGCGAACGACGCGTACGCCACGGGCTTCTACAGTCGTCCCAATGCCGACGGCTCGTATCCCGTCGACGCGGTTTTCAAGCTCATTTCGGACTCGAGCGGCAACGTCTTCTACGAGGACTCGCTCGCGAACCAGGTGACGTTGCTCTCGAAGTGACGCGTCGCTGTTGTCGTGGAGACCACTAAAGCTGAAAGCCCACCATGACGGCGTAAGAGATGAGCGCCGACATCGGCAACGTGAGGATCCAGGCGACCACGATGTTGCCGGCGACGCCCCAGCGCACCGCGCTGATTCGCTTGCTCGCGCCGACGCCCATGATGCACGCGTTGATGCAGTGGGTGGTCGACACGGGGACGCCAAAATGGCTCGCGACCAAAATGGTAGCGGCGCCGCTCGTCTCCGCTGCGAATCCTTGGAGCGGCGTGATGCGGATGATCTTCGTGCCCATCGTCTTGATGATGCGTTTGCCGCCCGCCATCGTGCCGAGGCCGATCGCCGCCGCGCAAATGGCGATGACCCAGAGAGGAATTCCGGAGCCATGAGGCAGGAGCAGGCCGGGGACTCCGTGGCCGCCCGCGCCGATGAATGCGACGAGCGCGAGGGTGATGATGCCCATCGATTTTTGCGCGTCGTTCGATCCGTGCGAGAGGGCCATCGCGCACGCGGACACGAGCTGCAGCCGGCGCGATCCTCTCGATACCGTGCGCGGTCGCATCAAGCTCGCGATCCACGTGACGGCGATCATCAAGAAGAACGCGGCCAAAAAGCCGAGCGTCGGTGAGAGGACGAGCGGGATGAGAACTTTGTCCACGAGCGCAGTCCACCGAAACGCGGATGCGCCCGCGTGCGCGACGACGGCGCCGGCCAAGCCGCCGATGAGCGCGTGCGACGAGCTCGACGGAATTCCGAA
>JAICXU010000649.1 GCA_025934595.1 Polyangiaceae bacterium
GCAGACCGCGGTCGACGTCGGATCCTGCGCGCAGAAGTTCTGCTCGGACAAATGCTCGAGCGGATTCGACGGCGGCGCCGATTTCGACTTCTGAGGTCGCGCGGTCGCGCCAGACGCGCGGGCGGACTTGCGTCGCCCGCTTCGCGCGTGATATTCGCCCACTCTCGAGTTTCATTCCGGCTTAGCTCAGTTGGTAGAGCAGGCGGCTGTTAACCGCCGGGTCGTAGGTTCGAGTCCTACAGCCGGAGCTTTGCGAGGCGCTGAAGCGTTCGCCATTTCGTCCGCCGGAGCTCCGTTCCGAAATTGCGCCGGCGAGCATGCGCGTTGCATCGTTTTCCGGAAATGGAAACGATCGAAATCGAGAGCGGCCATACGGGCGGCGCGATTCGTCTCATGCGCCGATTCGCCGAGCGCACGGGTCTCTTCGCGACGTCGAGCGAGACCGTGAGCACGGGTCACCGTTATCTCTGGACCGACGCGTTCGCAGTCTGCAACTACCTCGGCTTGGCGGCGTCGACCGGTGACCCGAGCTATCGATCGCTCGCGCTACGGCTCGTCGATCGCGTGCATCACGAGCTCGGTCGCCACAGATCGGATGACGCACGTCAGGGATGGATCAGCGATCTGACGGAAGAAGAAGGCGAAGCGCACCCGACGATCGGCGGCCTTCGAATCGGCAAGCCGCTCCCGGAACGCGCCGCGACGGAGCCGTGGGATCCCGATTTGGAATGGGAGCGAGACGGCCAATATTTTCACTACCTCACGAAGTGGGCGCACGCGCTCGATCGCACCACCCAATCGACGGGGAGATCCGTCTTCCACTTGTGGGCGTGCGAGCTCATGGAAACCGCGTACGGATCTTTCACGCACGGCAATGCGAATGCTCCGCGCATGTATTGGAAGCTCAGTATCGATCTGGTGACGCCAGTCGTGCCTTCGATGGGGCAGCACGATCCGCTCGATGGCTTCGTGACGTGCGCCGAGCTCGAGTCCACCGCCGCCGCCGTCCGACCGGAAATCGTAGGACCGAGCCTCGAACGGGCGACGAGTGGCTTCGACGAGATGATCGACCTACGAAAGCTGGCGACGATCGACCCGCTCGGACTGGGCGGATTGCTGACGGACGTGTGCCGACTTTCGCAAGCGAAGCCCGGCAGACGCGATTTGATCGCAGCATTGCTGGGCGCGGCGCTGTCGGGTGTCGGTGAATTTTGCGCGACCCCCGTGCTCGCGGCGCCTGCGGCTGGGCGCCTCGCATTTCGTGAGCTCGGCCTTGCGATCGGCCTCGAGGGCATCGCCATGCTTCACGAGAACGGTGGCATCGAGTGCCTCGACGCCCGCTGTCGCGCTTTGATGGCGGTGCTCGCGCAATATGTTCCTGTCGCGAGCGAGATCGTCTCGTTCTGGCTGGCGCCCGCACACCGGCGAAATGCGACGTGGCAACACCACGCGAACATCAACGACGTCATGCTCGCGACGAGCCTTGCCCCCAATGGATTTCTCGGCCTGATGATTCCTCGGCGACTCGTCGCGTGACGCCGACGCTCGGGCGGCGCGGGTAGCGAGCGTCGATCAGTGTCGTCGATTCTTGTCCAAGATGCCGAGGATGATCATCACGAAGGCCAAGAGACGCGGAATGTATGCGTAGTGCCGCGATTCGGGTGTCGGAACGCGCTCGGCGATCCAAAGCCAATCGAGCGCGAGGCTCCAAAAGCCTGCCACGAAGAACAGAAAAAAGCGGTCGTGCGTCGCTCGCCAGAAACGAAGAAAAAACATCCCGGCGATGAGGCCGGTGGTCGCGAGCGCACCGCAGAAGAGTTGATTCATGGCGCGCCTTCTCCGTGCGACTCCCAAATGAGCCCGAAGACCAAGACGAGCATCGCGACGAGCGCGACCGAGTCACGAATCAACGAAAGATCGATCGAGGGAACGAGCACGATGTCGACGAACAGAATGACGTTGTTGACGGCGAGCCCCACGAAACAAACGCTGCTCCACAGAAGGAGCTTCGTTCGCGTGGCGCGATACCCGCGGACGAGAAGCCACGCGCACGTTGCACACGTGACCGCGCACAAGATGTAGACGGCTTCAGCCATTTTTCTTCTTTCGGATCAGAAACGCGTCCGCGAAGGTGCGCGCGGCGAAGGTGCGGACCCGTCGTATCGCGTTCTCGTTCATGATCTGGACGATGGCGAGGCGATCCTCGTCGTAGAGCGCGGCCAACGTTCGAACGTCGTCGTCGAGCGCGGGCGTTCGTGGAGCATAGCGAACCTCGTGCGCACCTCCCTCGCGTGGCTCGACGAGCTCGCGCTCGCACAGCATCATGAGCTCTTCGCGCACGGCCGAGGTCGGAATACCGAGCGCGTTCGCGAGGCTCGTTTCGCTCGACCACGCGCCTCCATTCTTACGCAACATCAGCACGAGCTCGAGACTTTCGTAGGTCTCGATCCTATCGCGCAACAGATCTCGAATGCTCGCCGGAACTTCCGCCATCTAACTCAGCTCGTGCCCCACCCCCGAGGCAGATCGTCTACCACCGCGCGACAAACGCTCCCACCGCAATCGCGACTGAGCCGCGCTCATTTCTCGGCGGAGAGCGCTGGATGGTCACGAAAGATCAAATGACGTGAGGCTCATGAGGCCGTTCGCGACATGACGCACATCCGGCGCGCGGTTCCGCGCCGGAGAAAGCCGCGAAGAAGCGCATCACCTCGCGGAGTTGCATCTCAACGCGGAGGTTTGGGCGCGGGAGATGCTTCGAAACGTGGAGTCGAAAGGAGACTCACATGGCTCAGCACACTACCGATCCGAACGCGTTCTACGATCGACGCGCCACCGCGCTGACGACGACCGACGCGCTCAAGACACCGGCGCGCCAGGCGTACGAGGTTCTCCATTGGGGATTCGTCGCTGCACCTGCGATCGCCGGTCTCGACAAATTTTCCGACCTCCTCACGAATTGGGACAAGTACCTCGCGCCCGCATTCGCTCGCATCTCGCCGCTTTCGATTCACTCGTCGATGATGGTCGTCGGCGCGATCGAAATCGTCGCGGCGCTCGTCGTCGCGCTGAA